>JBDRIA010000054.1:0-10790 GCA_043816345.1 Chloroflexota bacterium | reverse complement strand
GTAGGAGAGGTCTGGCTCCCTGACAGTCTTGCCTGTCAGGGCCGCAACCTCCCTGGCAATCCCCAGCACCGAGAGGCAATCGGGGCGGTTGGGCGTCACCTCGATGTCGAAGACCACGTCGCCCAGGTAGTCGGCCAGGGGTGTGCCCACCGGGGCGTCCGAAGGCAGCACGACGATGCCCGAGTGGTCGTCTCCTAGGCCCAGCTCCTTGTTCGAGCAGACCATGCCCGCCGACTCCACGCCCCTAATGGTCGCGGCCTTCAGGGTCTCCATCTGGCCCGTGTGACCGTCGATGAGGCGGGCGCCGACTCTGGCGAAGGGCACCCGCTGCCCCGCGGCGACGTTGGGTGCGCCGCAGACCACAGTTATCTCCTCGCTGCCCAGGCTGACGGTGGTCAGCCGCAGGCGGTCGGCGTTGGGATGGGGGTCAACGCTGACCACGTGCCCCACGTAGACGTTCTCCCACGTCCCGCCGATGACCTCCACCTCGCCCACCTCGTTGCCGGCCATGGTCAGCCGGTGGGCCAGCTCCGCGGGGGGCAGGTCTATGTCTACGTACTCTCTAAGCCAGGACAAAGGGATTTTCATGGAACTGGGAACCTCTTTACCAAATACACAATAGCAGAAGCGCTAGTTGCTAATACGAACTCCGCTTCCTCAAGGGATGGTGTTGCCGTGTCAACCTGTCCGTGAGCCGTTTCATCGCCACGGTAGCCATACAATTTATTTAGAACCTCTCTCAAAGTTGGTGGCATCT
The DNA here is from genome assembly GCA_043816345.1 of Chloroflexota bacterium. Classification (GTDB taxonomy): domain Bacteria; phylum Chloroflexota; class Dehalococcoidia; order Lucifugimonadales; family UBA2985; genus JBDRIA01. The sequence goes on along the minus strand of JBDRIA010000054.1, from coordinate 10,033 downwards.
GGTTCAAGGGGGACTGTTTGAGGAGGTCGGATAATAATTGTTTTGGTTTCCCCGAGAGGATGCGTGCCGTTCCCTCTACTGCACACACAGCCTCGTTAGCACAGTTGCGGGTATCCGGCTCAGGCCGGTCGCTTAGGTGGGCAACGGATTTTTTCATTTGTTCCATCGGGCCGGAGAAACGCGAATCTGTTATTAGCAGGTCGGAAGCTGCGGACAGTGCTTTTGAGGTACTGGGGTGAAGAACTCTTTCTATCTTCCCATTTTGCATTCGACGACCCAATTTCAGATTGACTAATATATCGTTCAAGGCGTGTTCGAAATACCCTTTTGTCATTCCTTCATGAGCAGATATAGGAAAGGCTGTGTAGAAGTATTCACACAGGTCGTAAATCTCATACCATTGCGCCCCTAGTAAACCTAGTGTGAGATTCGTCTGTACTGTGGTGAGTGAGGGATCGCTTTGTGGCGGTGCCTGTCCTTGTATCAAGCGTAACCTGTTGCAACCCCAGAAGTACCAATTCGGGGGTATGATAGTAATCAGCCACTTTCGAGCGTCTTCTGGCACGCTATCATAGGCGAGGGTATCTATTCCTGGTCTTATGGCATTCCTAATTGAGAAAGGCTCTTGATTCATCACCCCATCCCCTAAAACTGCCCCAAAAACCTTAGGTCGTTGCTGTAGAACAGGCGTATGTCGTCAATGCCGTGCTTGAGCATGGCATTGCGCTCCGGCCCCATGCCAAAGGCGAAGCCCGTGCCCTTGCACACAAAGCAGTCAATGGCCATCTCCGCTCCCGGCTCCAGGGGATGAAGTTCTTCCACTTCTTTAGAGAGGGTATTGCACAACCTCATAACCATACCCCTCTCTTGGACTACGACATTCGGGTGTAATTCTAGTCCATCGGGTACGATGCTTCAATCCCAATCTGGTAAAATGACTGTGTTGAGCTAAAAGGAGGAGGCGATGGTTTTTCCCAGAGGAATCGGCGTCACTCGTTGCGGCCCCCTGGAGCTTGAGTGGGGAAAGCGCACCTATGTGATGGGGATCGTCAACGTGACTCCCGACTCCTTCTCCGGCGATGGCGTGGGATACGATGCAGAGGCCGCTTTGGAGCAGGCCCTCCGGTTTCAGGCGGAGGGCGCGGACATCATCGATGTGGGGGGTGAGTCCACCCGCCCCGGCTCGACTCCGGTGGACGCCCCGGAGGAAAAGAGACGGATTGTACCGATAATCCGTCGGTTGGCCTCGAAGCTCGATATCCCCATCAGCGTCGACACCTACAAGTACGAGGTTGCCCAGGAAGCTCTGGCCGCGGGCGCCTCCATGATCAATGACGTCTGGGGCCTGAAACAAGACTCGGCCCTGGCCTCCCTGGCCGCCAGGGAAGGCGTACCCATAATCCTGATGCACAACCAGATCGGCACCAGCTACACAGACCTGGTACCGGAGGTGCTGGCGAGCCTGCGGGCCAGCGTGGAGAAGGCTCTGGAAGCCGGCGTCCCAACAGAAAACGTGATCCTGGATCCCGGCGTGGGCTTCGGCAAAGAGCCTGAGCATAACCTGGAGATTCTACGCAGGCTGGAGGAGTTTAAGGCCCTGGGACTGCCTCTCCTTGTGGGGACATCTCGCAAGTCTACCATCGGCCTGGTCCTGGACCTGCCCGTGGAGGAGAGAATGGAGGGCACCGCGGCCACCGTGGCCCTGTCCATCGCCAACGGAGCAGACATGGTGCGGGTCCACGATGTGAAGGCCATGATTCGGGTAGCCCGCATGAGCGACGCGGTTGTGCGGGGATGGCAGAGGCCGACAACTCCTCTGTGACAATGGCCACCGCATACCTGGGTCTAGGCTCCAACCTGGGAGACCGGGAGGACAACCTTCGAAGGGCGCTCTCCCTCCTCCGCCAGGAGACGTCCCTCACCGCCCTCTCCTCGGTCTATGAGACCGAGCCCTGGGGATATACCTCCCAGCCCCTTTTTCTTAACATGGTTTGCGCCCTGGAGACTGGCCTAAGTCCGCAAGAGCTGCTGGAACTGGCCCAGGGGGTGGAGCGCGAGATGGGGCGAATCCCCACATTTCGATACGGCCCCAGGATTATAGACGTGGACATCTTGATGTACGGGGAGGAAGTGATGGACACACCCGGACTCCAGCTTCCTCATCCGGGCATTGCACAGAGGGCCTTCGTCCTGGTGCCCCTGGCCGAAATTGCCCCTGGCCTCGCTCACCCCTCGCTAGGGAAGTCCATTGGGGAGCTACTCGCGGACGTACAAGGGAAAGAGAAGGTGGTGAGGTTGGGGCCGCTATCTCTCTTTAGGTCAGGCGAGGGCCACCCGCTATAACTCATACCCTGGTGCAATCATCGGGAGCAGGTCAGAGAACAGTGAGCACCGGCCAAAACTGGATCGATTGCTCTCCTGGTTGAAACAGAAAGACCCTTAATTAGCACTGGTGGTTGAATCTCGAAATTCGAACCACAGGAGTGTGGAACTGCGTGATAAGATAGAGGATGTGCTTAACGTGCAGATGGAAAGGGATAGGATATGGATCGAGATGCGATTGTTGCTGAGGAGCTAACCTACTCGTATGGCGAATTGGTTGCTGTGGATCATATCAGTTTTGGCATTGCTGAAGGCGAGATTCTGGCGCTTCTAGGGCCCAACGGGGCAGGCAAGACGACTATCGTCAAGATGCTGACTGGTCAACTCAGGCCCAAAGCTGGAAAGGCAATGCTCCTCGGCATCGATGTTGCAAGAAACGTTGAGAAGGTACAGGGAGAGATTGGTGTTTGCTTTGAGGAGCCAAATCATTATGAACAGATGAGTGCCGTAGAAAACCTGAGACTGTTCGCACGTCTGTTTGGCATCCGCCCGTTCGACGCCGATGCCCTGTTGAAGAGGGTTGGCCTTGCAGGTCGGGAGAAAGACCGGGTCGAGACTTACTCAAAGGGCATGAAGCAGCGCCTCATGGTGGCACGATCGATGGTGAACCGCCCCCGGATCCTGTTCCTTGATGAGCCCACCGCTGGGCTCGATCCCGCATCCGCTGAGGCCATCCGGAGCATTATCCTTGAGGAGCGCGAGCGAGGAGCTACAGTCCTTCTCACAACCCACGACATGATGGAGGCGGACAAGCTTTCCGACCGGGTAGCCTTTATGAGCCAGGGCAAGATCGTCGCCCTGGATACACCACACAACTTGAAACAGCAATATGGCAAGCGAGCGCTCAAGGCCAAAGTCTCGACCCACGATGGGGAACTTGAGGACCGCGAGATCACTTTGGACACTTCAGAGACGCCAAACGCCATTTATGAACTCTTTGCCCAGGAGAAAGTAGTCACCGTCCACAGCGAGGAGGCCAGCCTGGAGGACATCTTCATCACGATCACCGGACAGGGGCTCGTTGAATGAACCTGCGCATTATCGGTGCCCTTATCTCCAAGGACCTCTCCCTTTTCTTCAGGAATCGGTTCTTCGCTGTTGTGACCGTCCTTGGTCTCGTCGCCTACTTGGCCGTCTATTTTGTGATGCCGAGGTCGGTCAACGAAAGTCTGGAGATCGGACTGTATGCGCCCGTGATGCCCCCGGCCTTGGAGCAAATACAAGAAGAAGGCCTGGAAATCCAGGTGGTGGAATCCGAGGAGGCACTTAAGGAGGCTGTGACCGAGGGCAAATATGTGGCTGGAGTGGCGCTCCCCGCCGAAATCATGGGCGGGTCTACATGGGGTCAGAAGCCAAAGGTCACTGTGTATTTCGCTTCAGATACACCCCAGGAAACCAAAGATCTGGTAGAGGTTTTGATCAGGGAATTGCTCTACATGCAGATTGGACAACCATTAACAATCGAGGTGTCGGAGGAGATTCTTGGCCCGGACATGGTAGGCATGCAGATACCGCCTCGAGATCGCCTGATCCCGCTCTTTGCTGTCCTTCTCATCATGACTGAAACCTTCGGCCTGGCCAACCTGATAAGCGAGGAGGTTGAGCGGGGCACCATCCAGGCCCTGCTGGTTACCCCCGTGTCGGTCAAGGACCTGTTCGCCGCCAAGGGAACTGTAGGCATATGCCTGGCCTTCGGTCAGGCAGCACTGTTCATGGCAATCGTCGGTGGCTTGGGGGGACAGCCACTGATAATTCTGGCCGCACTAATGCTTGGGGCCGTGCTGGTTACAGGAATCGGCTTCCTCATGGCATCCCTGGCTAAGGACATGATGTCGGTGATGGCCTGGGGTGTTGTCGCCTTCGTCATCTTGACCATCCCTTCGTTCAGCGTTGTGTTCCCGGGCACCATTACAGGCTGGATTAAGGCCATCCCATCCTACTATCTGGTCGATACGGTACATCAGGCCGCGAACTTTGGGAGCGGTTGGGATGATGTTTGGCAAAGCCTGCTGATACTCCTGGGGTTCAACGTGGTCATCGTCTGGATTGGCATCATGGCACTGGGAAGGAAATTCCGATGAACCCCAAACGCGTAGGCGTCCTGCTGAGCAAGGAGTTCTTGCAGGGTCCAAAGAACTTCATCTTCGTCTACGCGATCGTAGCTCCGATCCTCATCTCGCTCGTGGTTTCACTGGTCTTCGGCAACTTGTTCTCAGAGAAACCCAAGCTGGGAATCATGGATGAGGGTAGCTCTCAGATGGTAACCAGGGCCAGAGGACTCGATTCGGTGGTCATCAGAGAGTACGGCACTCTCGCCGAAATCACACAGGCGACCAGGAGTGGCGCCGTGGATGTTGGCGTAGTGCTTCCAGAGGATTTCGATGACTCGGTCACGCAAGGGAACCTTACGGAGATCACGGCCTATATCTGGGGAGAAAGCCTGGCAAAGAATCGTACCATCCTGGCGGCGACGATAACCGATTTGGCAAGAGATCTGACCGGCGAGGAAGCCCCCATCGAGATCGAATCCATTACCCTGGGAGATGAAGTAAGTATCCCCTGGAACGATCGCCTGCTTCCGCTTATCGTGCTCGTTGCTGTGGTTTTCGGTGGGACCGTGTCGGCCGCAACCTCGGTGATAAACGAGAAGGAGAAGAAGACTCTGGAAGCGCTGGTGGTAACATCGACATCCGTGGGGGACATCTTCGTGGCGAAGGGACTCCTCGGCATTATTCTTAGCCTGGTTATGGGCGTAGTGATCCTGATTCTGAACCAGGCCTTCGGTGCTGAGCCAACGCTGCTGCTTCTGGTGCTGGGGCTTGGCTCGGTCATGGCTGCGGAGTTTGGTCTGTTGTTCGGGGTTCTCATGAAGGACATCACGGCTTTCTTCGCCACGATTAAGCTGATAGGAGTCCTGTTCTACGCACCGGCTATTGTCTACCTCTTCCCCGAGATCCCGGAGTGGGTAGCGAGGGTCTTTCCCACCTACTACCTTATCCAGCCAATCGTGGAGATAAGCCAGCGGGGCGGTACCTGGCCTGACATTGCAACAAACGTCTTCATCCTGATCGGGCTGGACCTGCTTCTGGTCGGCGTGGTAATGCTGACGCTGAGGAGGACCAGGCAGTACGCGATCTAGAACCCATTAGCGGGATGTGTTGAATGACAGTGCAAGCGGCTTCACAAATAGTTGCACGGCATCTTGGGAGTGATTGTGTATTGCGGCTGCAAGGTGGTCGTTCAGTCGAAGGGACAGCAAGGAGTTCTCCTATGAGGACTTCACCCCATGTGCCGAGCTAGTGCTAGTCAATGAATTCGCTTCATTGTTGAGGGAGCATTTTGTAATCGGGTAGTGTAACAGACTGCATAGGTCGTACTGATCTAGTGCTGGCGAGTCAGTAGGAACTCCACCAGCTCCTGAATTTTCTCTCTGACTCCCAGAACAAGCTCTATTCCATTCAGGGCTTCGAGGGCACGGGCGGCGTGGTCTTGAGCAAGGCTCTGAATGTACTCTGATGTACCAAGGTCTGCCAGCAGGGCCAGTGTTGAAGCCACGTCCCTATCCTCTATTTGCTCTTTGGCGTAGATGGACTGGAGTTGCTTCTTCTCCACCGGGCTGGCCTGCTCTAGGGCATACACTAGGGGCAGGGAGTTCTTCTTCCTGCGGAGGTCGTTTCCCGTGGCCTTTCCTGTCTCCTCTTCGTAGCCCCATATGCCCAGGTAGTCGTCTCTTATCTGAAAGACGGCTCCCAGGTATTGACCGCATCTAGCCAGGGCCTGCACGGTCCTGGCATCGCCCTTGCCCACTAGAGATCCCAGCTGCATAGAGCACCGTATTAGAGCCCCTGTTTTCCTGGATATCATATCCAGGTAGTTAGAGGTATTGATATCTGTCCGCCCCTCGAAGTCGAGGTCCAGATATTGCCCCTCCACCGTCTCCAGGTAGGCAGCAGTGAGCAGTTTGCTACACATCGCCACTACCTCTGGCGACACCTGGTGATGGGAAAGCTGCTGAATGCACAGGTCTGCCAGGATCCTCATGACGTTTCCAGCCTGGAGAGCCTTGGGTGTTCCCCAGATTGCCCATAGGGTGGAGCGATGGCGTCGCTCCCTATCGCCGTCCTGGATGTCGTCGTGGATCAGGGAGAAGTTATGAACCAGCTCTATTGCCACCGCCGCAGGAAGAGCCTGCTCTGGTAGCTCTCCCACGGCTTCACAGGCAAACATGCAGAGGGATGAGCGGAGGCCCTTGCCCTGGTCAGAGGACGTGGTGCGACCATGCTCATCGACCCACCCCAGGTGATACTGGAGCATGGTGTGCAGGTCGGGATTATTGAGCGACAGGGCTTTGTACAGGAAATTCTCCACCTGCTCTCGGTGCTTGCCCAGGATAGCAGGGGTCTTATCTCGGGGTTCCCGATCTACCTCCTCCACCGGCTTTCTCCTCGCTCTGGCTGGCCCTTCCACGGATGGAAGGGCCAGCGTGATCCCAGCTCCCGGAGTGGGATCCGATTCCCACTCTGGGAGCTGGGATCACGCTGCAATGTATGATAGTGGGGCAATGCTAGCAAAGCCCCCTAGGGCTGTCAAGGATGACCGTTTTGATGGGTGATGGAGAGCTACCTGTTCTCCATCTCTTCGTTTATGAGGCTCTCGCCGTAGCTTAGCAGGACGCTGGCTCTCTCTGGGGGGACTTTTGCGGTTTCCAGGTAGAGGCGAAGGGCCTGCTGGGGTGTTAGCCCCTCGACGGGGGTGGAGCCGAGGCGGGTACGCCGGTCTCGCTGGACGTCGCGGAGGATGGGTGTGACGAACTGGGCGGCGGCCAGGGCGTTGCGCACTTCGTCCTCTCTCAGGCGGGATTCGACCTCCTGGGGCATGGTGATTATGACTCGGACGATGGAGCCGGCGACGTGTCTGCGGGCGATGGCCTTGAGGGCCTCTTCGGTGGGGTCTTCGCTGGCGTCGACTTTGACTTCGATGGTGAGGAAGGGCCTGGCTTTGACGTGGTGGAAGGTAAAGTCGGTGAGACGCTGGCCCTGCGGCCTCGATGGGTCGAGGTCTATGAGGCAGAAGCCCTTGTCGTCGTTCTCTTCGCCGAAATCTATGCGCTGCAGGCTGCCTGCGTAGGCGATGTGGGGGTTGTAGGAGAGGAGCTGGTGTTTGTGGATGTGGCCGAGGGCGACGTAGTCCAGGGAGGGGTGGGCGAGGGCGCTCTGCATGAGGACGGGGGCATGGCCGAGGAGCATGGACTGCTCTGAGCTGGTTCTGGCGGTGTTGAGGGAGACGTGGGCGGCGAGGGCCGCGGGTATGGTGGGGTCGAGGGACTGGGTCTGCCAGGCGAGGAGGTTGGTGACTCGCTCCTGGAGCTGCTGGTTTATCTGGTCGATGGTGAGGGTTCGGGTCTCTTCACGGGCGAGGAAGGCGCTGCGCCGTATCCAGGGTAGGGCGATGAGCTGGAGGGGGCCGCGGCGGGTCTGGACGATGTAGGTGTCGAGGCGGTCGCCGATGGTGACGTTGGGGACTGCGAGGGTGGGGAAGATGTCGAGGACGGTGGCGCGGCTGGCGATGTGGGGGAGGTCGTGGTTGCCGAGGAGGAGGAAGACGGGCATGCCTGCCTGGGAGAGGCGGGCAATGCGCCTGGCGAACTCTCGCTGGTGGGTTTGAGAGGGGTCACGGCTCTTGTAGGCGTCGCCGGTGAAGAGGACGAGGTCTACGGTGTTGTCGAGGGCGAAGTCGACTACCTGGTCGAAGGTGGCGAGGAAGTCGAGGAGGCGTGAGTTGAGGCCGGTTTCGGGGTCGGTGGAGCCGTAGCTTTCGACGCCTATGTGGAGGTCTGAGAAGTGGAGTATGCGCATGGGGCTAAAGGGCCTCCCACTCCTGGCGGCTGATATTGGCATGCCGGAGGATACGTACCAAGAGCTCTCTGCCTATGTCACCGCCGTGGGGATTGGGAATCCAGATGGTGGTGCTGCTGCGGGCCATGAACTGGTGTCGCCTCCCTGAGAAGGGGCCTTGGAAACCTGCACGCCGTAGGGCGGTGATAAGCTCTCGCCTGGATATGGGGCCCAGGGACGGCACTCAGGCGCTTTCCTTGATTCTGAGGTCGAGGCCGTCTACGACAGGGATGTCCAGGTTGCGGGAGATGCGCAGGAGGAGCCACTCCTCCAGGACTTCCTCCAGGAGGTTGCGGCACACCTCCAGGGTGGGGGCATTGGCGTAGACGCCGTTGAAGTCTGGTATCTCGCCGTAGCAGGAGCCGTCGTCTGGGAGGGTTTCGTAGTGGGCTTTGGCCAGGGCTGCGGTGATGTACTCTCGTATCATGGTGTTCCTCTGGCCTTCATTGTACTAGGTGAGAGGCAGTTGTACAAAGCGGCGAGGGCTGAGGATGTCTTTGATTGTTTGTGAGAATTACATTTTTCCGGGTGCAGTTTGTAGCTGAAAAGGGGTAGGTGTTTTGATTGTTTGATTTTGCTGTCCAATTCCTGACGTCAGACCCCCTCTCTGACTCTCCCCCGCAACGGGGGAGAGAGTTATCCCGTGGTTACATGGCAAGGCGAGTATAGCAGGACGCGGGTGGATAGGGGAAGGTGGGGGTGGCTGTGTTGGCCTACCAGTTGAAGTGCAGCTCTATGTCGTCGCCGTCCCAGGGCAGGGAGTTGACCCAAGACTGGATTTCTGTGGTTTGCTCCTGGGTGAGAGCCTTCTGCTGAGCGAAGGCTTCCAGCAAACGGCGGACTTGCCTCCTGCTAAAAGCACCCCAGTTGTTGCCGTCTCCGTGCATGTAGCCGAAAGCGCTGGCTTCCACAGCCAACTCCCAGGCGAAACGATAGGCAATTCCACGCGGGCGTTCCAGGTACTCAATGCTTATGATTCCGATGTCCAGGCCCATTTTTGCCCTCCTGCCAATGATGGACCAGGACCTTATCGGACCAGAGGATGGATGTCAAGGGGGGAGAGGAGCGGCGGATAGGTCAGGTTTGACGGTATTGGGAGTCGACGAATACTTGGTGAACCGTACCTGCATATAGGTTTTGGAGCCGCAATTGCTGGGCCTGTATTGCTTCTACTTCGCCACCTACGGGCGCAGCAAACCTTCCGGTCTCTACTCCACGTCTGGCAATTGCTACGCAGATAGCTTCAGAAACCAATTCCGCAAGGATAACTTGACCCTGGGGTGTATCATTCCCACTGCCGCTAACATCGGTTATGTATGGCCTTACCGATGGATGCATTACTGCAATAATGACGTCGTGGGTTTCCCTGTCATATCTTACTCGCTGTCTAGGGTGGATTTCATCGGTGAATTTGATGTCGTTGAATAAGCCAGATCCGCGCGGTGGGCGGGGTGGTTCAGGTGGCGATTCCTCTCGCACTATCACCCTCGCCAAAGCCTCTGCGGTAAGGCCTTCACACTCGGCTGTCAAAATAGCCTCTGCCCCCACCTGCCTTCCCTCAATGATTACTCTTGCTTCGCCTATCCATGGGAAATCCTCTTTGCTCTCAATGGTTGGCTGCGGAGTGAGGACTGCGACTTGGGGATTGTCGCTTGTGACAGTGACACCTGCACCTTCAGGGACGATTTGGGGGATGAGACTGCGAACCAGCAGAGTCTTCCGCCGAGCCATAACAACATTTGTATACTCGGGAACGA
>JBDRIA010000053.1:0-3492 GCA_043816345.1 Chloroflexota bacterium | reverse complement strand
TATCCCTCTCCCTTACCAAGAGGGTGTTTTCAAAGGGATGCGCTACATTGCGAACGGTCCATCCCCCTCTCTGACTCTCCCCCGTGCGACGGGGGAGAGAAATCCCTTCCCCCGCGAGCGGGGGAAGGTAAGGTTAGGATGGGGGCCTTCCGCGGCTTGGGAAACACCCTCTAAGAGATGGACGAGGGTCAGCCCAGAGTGGTCTTATGGGTACGAGGTTGCGCCCTGCCCTACCCTCAGCCTAACTGCAGACTGGGATACACGTCCATGTCCCATCCGTCCCCGGCTCCCCTTTGCTGCTGAAAGTAGGCACAGGCGGCGATCATGGCCCCGTTATCGGCGCACAGGGCAGGAGAAGGGATGAAAAGGGGTAAAGGGGCTTTCTCTTTGAGTACGGCCCTCAGCATGGTGTTGGCGGCGACGCCTCCTCCCAGGAGGATTCCTCGAACGTTGTACTTCCTGGCCGCGTTCACCGTCTTCACGGCTATCACCTCGGCGACAGACTGCTGAAAGGCGGCGGCCATCTCCCGGACCAGGTGGTGGTCGGGATGAGTACCCTCCTGGGGAGGGTAGATACCACTCTCTCTGGCTTTATGCAAGAGGGCCGTCTTCAAACCACTGAAGCTGAAGTCGTAGGAGCCTCTGAGCCAGGCTCTGGGCAGGACCACTTCACCCCTGGCTTCCTGAGAGGCTCTCTGCACCTCGGGGCCTCCGGGAAAGCCCAGGCCCAGTATTCGGGCCGCCTTATCGAAGGCCTCTCCCGCGGCGTCGTCCCGGGTACGGCCCAAGAGGGTATACCTTCCGTGGTCCTCCATCAGTATGAGGTCCGTGTGCCCACCAGAGACAATCAGGCAGAGGAGAGGGAATCCGGGATCCCTTTGAGGATCGCTTCCCCCCAACCAGTTGGCATACACATGGCCTTCCAGGTGATTGACCCCCACCAGCGGTAAGCCTCGACCCAGGGCCAAGGCTTTGGCGATGTTCACCCCTACCAGCAGGGCACCCGCCAGGCCGGGCCCTCTGGTCACGGCGATGGCATCGATGTTCTTCCAGGTGAGGCCTCCTTGGGCCAAGCAGGCCTCTATCGTAGGCACGATCTCCAGGATATGCTGCCTGGAGGCTACCTCTGGCACTACGCCGCCATAGCGGGCGTGCAACTCCACCTGGGAGGCGATGACGTTGGACAGGATCTGGCGTCCGTCCTCAACCACCGCTACCGCGGTCTCATCGCAGGAAGTCTCGATGCCCAGAACTCTCATGTCCAGGGAATGATACGCACTATGTCGGGGACAGTCAATTTGCCACTGGGCGCTGAGCCGGGCAGGTTGTACCACCGATGGCCGTAAGCTATCATAGGCGTGGCCTGGTTCTCCAACCATGGCGACGCACGGAGGGGTGGCCGAGTGGACGATGGCGACGGTCTTGAAAACCGTTAACCCACAAGGGTTCGTGGGTTCGAATCCCACCCCCTCCGCCATGTTATGTTACCAAACATCGATTGACTGTTGACGGAGCCTCCATAGGCCTGGAGTACTTTATCGTTTCCTGTAATCCGCCAACGATAGTGGGACACAAAAAGGGGCAATAGAAGCGGACAGATGTTGAGGTGGAAGGAGCTCCTTTTGGGGTGGACTTACCCTGATGAGAAAGGAGTTGAAGTGTCCCAGAGGAGTACGGATAAGGCTGAGAGCGACGAAGTCAGAACCAGACCACCCCCACCTGAGATTCCCCTGGGAAGCTGATACCCATACCTCACAGGTTTTTGCATTCTGGGTATAGAGAATGCTGGCAGTGAGGGAGCATACGGGTCCTGGGAAGAGGAGAAGTGCATCTCCTTCACTTCACTTGCTCCGCGTCAGATGATCGCGGCATACCTGCAACACGATTGTAACGGGAGCGTAACGCCAACGAAACACTTGGGCTACAAGATTGTGGATAATCTTGTGGACAAGGGGAATCTGATGGATACAGGCAATACAGCGTGGCTCCTCACCTCTTCAGCCCTGGTAATGCTAATGACGCCCGGCTTGGCCTTCTTCTACGGAGGCCTCGTACGTGCCAAGAACGTTGTCAGCACCATTATGTACAGCTTCATCGCTGTCGCCGTGGTCAGCGTAGTCTGGGTACTCTGGGGCTATAGCCTGGCATTTGGGGATGGAGGTCGTTTCATCGGGGATTTTGAGTTCATTGGCCTCTCTGGAATAGACATCAATGATGGAGATGGGATACCGGACCTGCTCTTCGTCGTGTTCCAGATGATGTTTGCCATTATTACCCCTGCTCTGATTACCGGAGCCATCGTAGAGCGTTTCAAGTTCACCACTTATCTGGTGTTCCTGGTGCTCTGGGGTGACCCTGGTGTACGCTCCCGTGGCCCATTGGGTCTGGAGTAGTAATGGCTGGCTATTCAAAGCTGGATCTCTCGATTTCGCTGGTGGGATCGTTGTTCATATCAATGCCGGAGCAGCTGCTGTCGTCGCTGCGCTACTCATTGGTAAGAGGCGCAATCCTGGCCTGGAGCCCCATAACGCACCTTACGTTGTTCTGGGTGCAGCGTTCCTGTGGTTTGGCTGGTTCGGCTTTAACGCCGGTTCAGCACTGGCGGCAAATGGACAGGCAGTCAATGCTTTCCTGGTTACCAACACCGCGGGCGCGACAGCAGCGCTGACATGGGGTCTCTTGTCCCAGTTTCAGAGGGGGCGGATGAGCGCGGTGGGCGTGGCCTCTGGTGCTGTAGCTGGACTGGCAGCAATCACACCTGCCTCTGGCTTCGTCGGTGTCATGGGATCCCTGGCCATCGGATTGGGGGCTGGAGTGCTATGCTACTTTGCGGTGCTGCTGCGCAGCAAGACTAATCTGGACGACGCACTGGAGGTCTTCGCGTGCCATGGGGTGGGGGGAATTTGGGGAGTATTAGCCACGGGAGTATTCGCGACGGCAGCTGTGGGTGGTACCGCAGGGGCCATAGACGGTAACTGGGGGCAACTATGGACCCAACTGCAAGCCGTAGCAGCAACCTTCGCCTATAGTCTGCTGGTCACTTTAGCAATTCTGAAGGTCTTGGATCTTGTTCCAGGGCTTGGCCTGCGCGTTTCTGAGAGCGAAGAAGATGAGGGACTAGACGTCGTAGCGCACGGAGAAAGGGCTTACGTTAGAGACGGAGCAGATTAGACGCACAGTTGCTTCATCAGGGTCTGGGCTGCACTGACAAGCTCAACAACTTGTCGCCCCTAAAAAACCCGGTGCAACAAGGGGATTGACTGAAGGAGGGTTTCATGCTGAAGGTTGAAGCGATTATCAGACCAGAGCGTGTCGGTCAGGTAACGCCGGCTCTTATCGAGGCTGGGTGTACTGGATTTCACTACACCAATGTTACGGGCCAGGGCCGCCAGGGAGGGGTTGAGGTCTTTGTAGGCCGGGGTGGCCAGATGACCACCAGGTCCGCAGTACCCAAAACCGTGATAACCACCGTAATCCCTGATGAGTTATTGG
>JBDRIA010000052.1:0-19237 GCA_043816345.1 Chloroflexota bacterium | reverse complement strand
CACCAGCCGGCAGGCAGCCGTGAAGGCCATTGCCAGGGAGGTGCAACTGGTGCTGGTTATCGGCGCCCAGAACTCCTCCAACTGCAATCGGCTGCGAGAGGTGGCCGAGGCCGAGGGAGTGCCCGCCTACTTGATTAACGGACCCGCAGATATCCAGGATGAGTGGCTGAAGGGGATGGAGCGCGTTGGGATTACCTCCGGGGCCTCTACTCCCGAGCGTCTGGTGGAAGAGGTGGTGGCCAGACTGGGGCCTACCAGGGTTCGCAACGTGAAGGTAGCGGAGGAGAACGTTACCTTTGCACTTCCAGAGGCCCTGCGATAGCGTATCTGTAGCGCCAGCGCTAGACGCCTCCTCTCGGCCTGGGGCGCCTCGGAATCACACCCTCTGAATCCTCAGATGTTTGGTACTGGGAAATCCTTTTTCAAGATCATCCCAGAAGTCATCTCTACTGTCCAGCCCTTGTGGTGAGACTACAACGGCCTTGAACCTACCTCAGTACAACGGTGAGGACGGCCAGGATTATCAGAATCAGTCCTGTAATGGTCCCGATGCGTTTTATCTCCGGCCAGATGTATGGATTAAGAGTGGAAGGGGCAACGGCGTGCGTGGAACTCTCCTGTGGGACTATTCTGGGTATGTCCGGGGCGGGGGCCCTTGGAGGGGGGGCTGCTCTGGGAGCCTCAACGCGGGCAGCCGCTCCCACCTGGGCAATGGGCACCTGAGCCTCAACACCCGAAGGATGCTTTGCGGCTCTTCGTTTCCTCTGGCCAAGCTCAGCCTGTTTCGCAGCCACTCGCCGCGATTTCTTGGGCATTAGATCATCCTCCTGTTCATCGCCCTAAAGGACGGATCCATTTCCTATAGCATAAAGCCCCATGAGCCATCATGGAAGGGGGCTGCCGTGCAATCCAGCTAATATCTTGAAATCCCCTTGATTGTTATACCCTTTGCTCCTTCATGCTCGTTGGCCATCTATAGCACTCGTCAATGGCAGCCAAACGGGCCACCGTGGCGGCGTCTTCGCCCTCTCCTGGAGGTGTGGCGAACCAGGCGTCCAGCATCTCCCGGGTCATCTCCCTCGGCTAGCGCACCCAGAAGCTCTACTGACATACCGCGGTTCTCCAGGTTCTTGACTACCGTCGCCGTCAGGGAAGTCCTCTCGTCGCTTCCCACCACTATTCTCAACTTATCTCCTCCAGGTTCGGCGGCCGTCCCTACTGTGCCCTTGGATGGGCCTTATCGTACTCCTTCTGAACCTGCTCTTGCGCCAGATGAGTGTACACCTGCGTAGTGGATATGCTGGCGTGGCCCAGGAGCTCTTGAAGGTACCGTAGAGGCGCCCCCCCTCTCAGCATGTGGGTGGCAAAGCTATGCCTTAGAGTGTGGGGAGTGATGGGAGTCTCTATGTTTGCTCTCCTACCGCAGCCCTTCAATATGAGCCAGAAACCCTGGCGCGTCAGCCGTTCTCCTCGCCGGCTGAGGAAGAGAGCGTCCTCCCTTGCACCGTCTCTCTTACGCTGGGAAAGTAGCTGGGGCCTGATATCCTTCAGGTAGTTATCCAGCGCGTCTACAGCCCGATCATGCAGGCTTATCAGTCGCTCCTTGGACCCCTTCCCCCGGCAGCGCACGTACTTCTCTTTCAGATTCAGGTCTCCTATCGCCAAGAACACCAACTCGCTTACCCGCATCCCCGTCGCGTACATCACTTCTATCATGGCCGCATCTCTCTGGGATTCGAGGGTGCTTCCCCTGGAAGCCTCCTGAATCAACAGTCCCATCTCCTCCTCGCTCAGGGACTTGGGTAGTGCCCGGCCTATTCGAGGAGATGCAAGAGACTCCGTGGGATCCTGGGAGACAAGGCCTTCTTCCAACAGGAAGTTGAAAAGGGACTTCACCGACGCAATCTTCCGGGCACGGGTAGTGGCGGAGTATCCCCTTTCCTGGAGACTCAGAGCGTACTTGGTGAGCACAGGCTGGTTCACCGATTCCCAACCGCGGTTGCCTTGGGGCAGGAGGCCGGGCGCCTCCAGAAGGTCCACCAGTTGGTAGAGGTCGTTGCCATAGGCGGAGACGGTGTTGTTGGACAGACCCCTCTCCGACGTGAGATAGTCCAGGAAGGCCCTAACAATCTCCTTCATATGACTCGCCCTTGAAATGCCAGGTGGCCTCTATTCTACCACATACGTTCTGCCACCAGCCAAGGCGTGCTCAGTGGCTCATCGGCTTCCTTGACAGGGGTTATGGTCAAAGGTAGAATCGGGCCTAGTTACCAACTGGAGGGAGCGGCCAGGGCAAATGATTCATATCGGAATGAACCCCAACATGCTCGAGCTTGGGGGCTTTGTCATTACCTGGCACGGTTTTTTTGCCTTCGTGGCCGTAGTGGTCGCGGTAACGCTAGTGGCTCGCTGGTCTCCGCGAGCGGGGATTGCAAGCGACGTGGTCTACTCCACTGCCATTTGGGCCATCATCGGGGGGATTCTGGGGGCCAGAACGATGCATGTCATCGACCGCTGGGACTTCTACGGTGGCAACCCCGGGGAGATAATAGCTATATGGAATGGGGGCATTGCTTTGTATGGCTCCATCCTGGGTGGTCTACTAGGGGGGACCATATATGCCAGGCTCCAGAGCTATCCTGTCGGGAGGCTGGCCGACCTCACTGCCCCAGCCCTACTGATAGCCCAGACTATCGGGAGAATAGGGGACATAATCAACGGTGAGCATATCAGCAAGGTCACCGACCTCTCCTGGGGCTTTGTGTATACCCACCCCGATAGCCTTTCGAATCAGGTACACAGACTGGTTGCCAGCCATCCGGTGATAGCATACGAGATGATATGGAACATGCTGGTGCTTGGGGTGGTGTGGTGGCTCCGGGGGCGCATCAAGCCCGACGGCATGCTCTTTGCACTGTATCTTGGCCTCTACTCCTTTGGGCGGTTCTTCATCACCTTCCTGAGAGAGGACAAGGTCTGGTTTGCGGGCCTTACGGAGGCGCACCTGATTGCCGTCGTTGTAGTCGCAGTGGCGGTTCCCTTGCTGGTCTACCGAGGGCGGCTGGTACAGAGGGGCGAGGAAATCGGTCCCCCCGTGGATATCCGGCCACGCTAGGGCAAGTAAACGGCGCTGGCAATCTTCAATGATGCCCGTAATGGCCTCCCGTCTGCAGGAATCCTCAATGAGCATAAGCGGGGTTCCAAGGATACCCCTTCTGCTGGTGTGAGATGTCAGAGGTTATCCAAATAGAGGGACTGGTAAAGCGATACGGCGACCTCACCGCGGTGGATGGCGTCTCTTTCTCCGTCCACGGGGGTGAGGTGTTCGGCATCCTGGGTCCCAACGGGGCGGGCAAGACCACAGTCCTGGAGATCATCGAAGGACTGCAACCACCCACTGCTGGCCGAACCCTTGTGCTGGACATGGATACCCAGCGACAGGCGGAGAGGATAAAAGAGCGCATAGGGATTCAGATCCAGGCCTCGGCCTACTTCGAATACCTCACCCTCACGGAAATTCTGAACCTGTTCGGGCACTTCTACCACCGCCGCTTGGCCCCCGCGGAGCTGCTGGAGAAAGTGGGCCTCACGGACAAGGCCAACACCACAGTGGGCAAGCTTTCCGGGGGCCAGAAGCAACGGTTCACCATTGCCGCCGCCCTGGTCAACGACCCCGAGCTGGTCTTCCTGGACGAGCCCACCACGGGGCTGGACCCTCAGGCGCGCCGCAGCCTGTGGGACTTTATCCGGGAGATGCAAAGGGAGGGACGCACCGTGGTCCTGACCACCCACTACATGGAGGAGGCCCAACTGCTCTGCCATCGGGTGGCCATAATGGACCATGGCAAGATTGTGGCCCTGGATACACCCACCAACCTGGTCAGACAGTTGCCTGTGCCCTACGAGGTGAAGGCGATGGCCGATGACCCTCTGCCCTATGATGACATGGCGACCCTGGACTCCGTGAAAAGCGTAGGGTTCGACACCGATGATACCTGCCATCTGCACTCCGCCGATGCAGCCCGCACTCTGCTATCCCTGATGCAATGGGCAAGCCAGAAGGGCATTGGCTTGACCCACCTGGAGGTGGTGCCCGCCAACCTGGAGGACGTGTTCCTGTCCATCACCGGCCGTCAACTGCGGGACTAAAGGAGTGGAGTTGTGCTATTCCCGTTGATCCTGGCTAACCTCAAAATGATCCTCCGCAACCGCCAAGCGCTTTTCTGGGCCTTGGCCTTTCCCCTGATCTTTGTTGCCATCTTTGGCCTTTTCCGCCTGGATGAGCCGCCTACGGTAGAGATCCTGGTGATTGAACGCGCAAGAGACCCGATCTCTCAGACCCTGGTTGAAAGCCTAAGGACGATAGAAAGCTTCAAGGTGAAGGAGCGAGAGGACGAAGTTGAGGCCCGCAAAGAGCTGGAAGACGGCGACGCTGACTATCTGCTTATCATCCCTGAAGGGTTGGCCGACCGGATGACCCAGCGGCCCATTCAGGAGCCTGTAGCCATAACCTTGCTGTACGACAGAGGCGATCAGACCGCATCCATCATCATAGGTACTGTGCAGCAGTTCATCGAGGAGATGAACCGGCAGATGCTACAAACTCCCACCCTTCTGGAGTTGAGGCCTGAGGGCATTCAGTCCCGCCAACTCACCTACTTCGACTTCTTACTGCCGGGCTTCGTGGGTATGGGAGTGATGACCTACTCCATCATCGGCCTGGCTTCTGCCATGGCGCTGTATGGGGAACAGAAGATACTGAAGCGCATCCTGGCCACACCACTGAAGGTGCGCACTTTCTTTGCCTCTCAGATCATCGCTCACCTGGTCCTCTCGGTGCTCCAGGCGGTCATTATCGTGGCTGCGGGGGTGCTGATATTTGGAGCCCACATATACGGCAACTTCCTGTGGATACTGGTGCTGGTGGTAATAGCCAACGTGGTATTCCTCAACCTGGGCTTCATCGTGGGGGCCATCGCGAAAAACGTCCGTGCCGCCGATGGGCTGGCCAACGCCGTGGCCATGCCCATGATGTTCCTCTCCGGCACCTTCTTCCCCAAGGAGAGCTTGCCTGGTGTGCTATCCACCGTGGTAGGGTACCTACCCCTGTCGCCCCTTCTGGACGCCATGAGGGGCGTGGCCCTTGATGCCAGACCCTTCTGGGAGTATCCCACAGAGCTGTGCATTCTGGGCGCATGGATAGTGGTCACCTCAGTGGTGGCTGTGCGAGTCTTCCGATTCGACTAGTACTTACATTCGTAAATCCGTGTAAACATCGCATATCTTAAGGGGCAGGTTTCAAACCTGCCCCTACGTCACCAAGGACATGAACGGGACTCTCCTCCGCTCGTATGGTTCGACAAGCTTGCTTGATAATGCACGGTATGGTCACCAAGTCCCCAAGAGCACCCTGGGGAGAATCTGAGGAATATCTAATAAGGCAGCAATCTGCGAACCTTAGATTCTAGGGAATCGACAATGTTGAACCTGGCTGCCTGTGTTTGAACGGTTCTTGAGAACACCAAGATATTTATTTTGGATTCAACTTGAACGTCGATCAATCCACCTTGCACTATTATCAATAATGCAGCCCCTGGGATTCTGGCTAAGGGAATATCAAGAACCACAGGTACAGTGTAAGTGGATTTGGCTCCAATCCATATTCCTCCGAGTTCGAAAGGCAGTGCTATTGGCTCCCCATTTAGAATTACAATATGCTCACTGCTAGGGAGGTAAACAGGCATAACCCCACCATTAACAACGTCAATATCGAATTCGATTCTGATGCTGGGAACTATGCGGCCAGCCGCTCCAAGAAGGTTCCCACTAGCGAGGTCTTTTCCAGCTTGCACCAGATCTATTGTATTGTTGGTGATGTTCGGAGATAGTTTCGTAACCTGAGGAGGAGTTGCTGACAGTGAAAGGTAGCTATTGGCTGTTGCTCCCACCAAGAATATTATTCCAAGAAATATCAGTAATCTTACCAACCCTTGGACTATCGATAATGCGATTGCGCCTAACCAACGCGATAATACCCAGGCTCGACTAGCTAGGTTTGTTTTCCGATGTCTTAGTCGCTGGGCAACACAATCAACACATGTACAGGTGGGCGGGTGCCATCCACTTTGTTCTGATCCTGCCTGCCTACCCATGTCGTTGGACCTCCCAACCTGTGGTTAGTTCCTTTCTACCTTACCGCCGGGTCAATATGCCAAGCTCACCATGAGCGGAGAATTATGACGCCCTTTTCCGCAAGCAGATACTAGACCGAGGATCCCGGGGCTACAACCAGGCCTCCAAGAGTCGCGCTATGGGGATGTATCTACTCAGGCCCTCCCGTGGGCCGGAAGTCCTCAACGATCATACGCAGGGTTTCCCGCCCATTCCACTGGTCCAGCCCCACGCTGTACACCACGTCTAAAAGGTCTGTATCATCGCGCCACGCATCTCCCTGGCCAAAGGCCATGGCATCCCACAACGCTCCGCCGTGCCTTACCCTGAGCCTCAGGTGCTGGCCCTGGGCACCCAGGCGCATGGCATCCACAACCTCTACCCCCCTGGTGATGAAGACCGGCGCGGGATTCCCCTCTCCGTAGGGAGCCAGGTCCTGGAAGAACTGGAAGTTGGTTCCGGTCAGGGAGGTCATGCGGACATGGGCATCGATGTTGATGGTAGGCTTTAGAGAGAGGTGAGCCAGTTCCCGCCGCGCTATGGCAGAGAGTCGCTCCCGCAGGGCAGGGAGGTTCTCCCTGGGTATGACGAATCCTGCCGCTCTGGGATGCCCTCCAAAGCGGGCAAAAAGGTCTTGGCACTCTTCTAGTGCAGAGGCCAGGTTGAACTCCGGAATGCTCCGTGCGCTGCCCCGGCCCAGGTCTCCGTCCAGGGCCACTACCACCGCCGGCCGATAGTGTTCTTCCACCAGTCTGCTGGCCACCAGGCCAACGATCCCCGGAGTGAACTCATCGCTCCACAGAAGGATAAGGTAGTCAGAAGGAAGCCCGTCGCTCACCTGTCTCTTTGCATTGTCGAGGGCTTTCCCAGTGAGCTCCTGCCGCTCCCGGTTTAGGCGCTCTAGTTCCATGGCCAGGGGAAGGGCCTCCTCCTGAGACGATGCGCGAAGAAGATTGTAGCTGCTGATGGCGTGTTCCAGCCTGCCCGAGGCGTTGAGGCGGGGCCCCAGGACAAAGGATATGGAGTCCGTGTCCAACACCGCGTCCGCCAGTCCACCCAGGCGGAGGAGCTCCTTCAAGCCAGGGCTGGGATTGGCACTCATGGAGCGTAGACCCGCGGACACAATGTACCGGTTCTCGCCCACCATTGGCGTCACATCCGCGACGGTGCCCAGGGCTGTCAGCTGAAGCAGCCTTTCGTCCCACGGTCGACCCATGTGCTGGGACAGGCCTTGCACCAGCTTGAAGGCCAGGCCCGCCCCTGCCAGGTCGGGAAATGGGTACGCGGAGCCCGCCAGCTTGGGGTTTACAATCGCCAGGGCGGCAGGAATCCGGAGCAGGGGAGTGTGGTGATCGGTTATGATGGTATCCATGCCCAGGGCAGTGGCCTCCTCCACCTCTCCTGGAGAGGTGATTCCGCAGTCCACGGTGACAAGGAGGGTGGCCCCCTGCTCGTGCAGGACGTTGACGGCCTGGGAGTTCAGTCCGTGACCCTCCTTCACCCGGTGAGGCAGGTAGGGGATAACCTTGCCCCCCAGGTTTTCCAGGCCCTCCGCCAGAAGGGCAGTGCCTGTGATGCCGTCGGCGTCGAAGTCACCGAAGATGCCTATGGTCTCGCCGTCCCGCAGCGCCCTTTGGAGGCGAGAGATGGCGCTCCCCATATCAGGAAGGAGGAGAGGGTCTTCCAGCAGGCTCTCATCGCGGGCGAGGAAAGCCTCCGCACTGGGCAAGTCTGTGATGCCGCGGTTGTGCAGGAGCTGTGCCGCCAGAGGGGAAAGGGGCGCTAGTCTCTGGCTAGCCTCCGCGGAAATTCGGGGTGTGACCCGCCATGCCTTGTGGTTGATCAAATCAACTCCTTATCGTCTTGCTTCCTTCATGATATGGTTCGCCAAGCTTATCATGAATGGGAAAAGACCGCAGGAGACTTAGTAGCCCCATCCGTAGTAATCCTCGCCCAACTCATCCACCTCGCCTCCCAGGCCTAGCTCCGCGCCGCAGTTTGGACACAAACAGTTGCTTTCTATGCCCATCTGAGAAGCCGCGGTAGCGGCACAGCTAAAACAGACCGCCGTTCCACACTTCCTGCAACCCACGTGCATCCTCTGCATTGCACTGAAGTCGACCTCGTCTGCTATGGGTTTTCGTTCGTCAAGGGCAGAGCCACAGTGTGCGCATGTCTCGGTCATGGCTAAGCACCTTTCTCTGAGTAGTATCCTCATGCGGTCTGGTGGCTCGCTTCATCCATCTTGGAGCACCTGAGGGACAACTTCAGCGGTGGGCGATTGCCAGTTGGTCCTGTGGGAGGTTCACCTCCTATCATTCTGAAGGAGCGAAGCGACTGAAGAATCTCATTCAAGGCAGTCTCCGCAAACGGTTGAGATTCTTCGCTGCCCTCAGAATGACATCTGTGAACCAGCCCCTAGTACTTCCTTTCGTAAATCAGCGTACGCAAGGGCATGACCTGAAATCCCGCTCATCCTGAGCCGAGTTTACCCTGAGCGTAGCCGAAGGGAAGGGCATGAGCGGGATTTCCCCTCCGCTCGTATGGTTCGACAAGCTCACCACGAGCGGACAACGATGACGCGTTTTTTCGCAACCAGGTACTAGCCCCCCCGAAAGCTCGTAAACGCGAGGCAGGTGTTGTGGCCACCGAAGCCCAGGGAGTTGGACAGGGCGGCCTTTACCGTACCCCTACGGGAAGTATGAGGGGTGTAGTCCAGGTCGCACTCTGGGTCAGGCTGCTCCAGGTTGATAGTGGGTGGTATAGCTCCCCGGGAGATGGCGAGAACGCAGATGGCGGCTTCCACGGCCCCCCCCGCTCCCAGCAGGTGCCCCGTCATGGACTTGGTGGAGCTGATGGGAACGCTGTAAGCCTCCGGTCCAAACACGGCTTTGATGGACATGGTCTCGAACTTGTCGTTCAGAAGAGTCGAGGTGCCGTGGGCATTGATATAGTCAACGTCTTTAGGGGCAAGCCCGGCCTTTTTGAGGGCGATGCGCATGGCCCTGGCTCCTCCCTCTCCTCCGGGCGAGGGCTGGGTTATATGATGCGCATCGGCGGTGGCCCCATATCCCGCCAGTTCCGCCAGGGGCTCAGCGCCCCGGGCCAATGCGTGCTCCAGGCTCTCCAGAACTAGGATGCCCCCTCCCTCACCCAAAACGAATCCATCTCGCTGGGCATCGAAGGGACGTGAGGCCTTCTGTGGCTCGTGGTTCCTGCGAGAAAGGGCACCGCAGGCGTTGAATCCCGCTATTCCAATGGGGCAGATGGAGGCTTCGCTGCCCCCGGTGATGGCCACGTCAATGTCGCCGCGCCGTATGAGTTCAGAGGCCTCTCCAATGGTGTCGGAGCCGGTGGAGCAGGAAGAGATGGCGCTGAAGTTGGGCCCCTTGGCCCCCAGCATCATGGATACCCTTCCCGAGGCCATATCCCCTAGCATCATAGGAATGAGGAAGGGGTTCACCTTGGATGGCCCTCGCTCAATCAGCACCTGAAGCTCCTGAGACAGGGTGAGGATTCCCCCGATGCCGCTGCCTATCATCACGGATACCCTCTCCCGATTCTCCTTGTCCAGATTCAGCCCTGCCTTGGCTACTGCCTCCTGGGCGGCCACCGCAGCGAACTGGACAAAACGGTCCATCCGCCGCGCCTCCTTGCGGTCGAGGAAGTCCGTGGGCTCGAACCCCTTGACCTCTGCGGCTATCTGGGTCTCAAAGGGCTCTGGATCGAAACTGCTGATATAGTCAACACCTGATCTCCCTGCCAAAAGGGACTCCCAGGTGGTATCCGTACTGAGTCCCAGAGGACTGACTATTCCTATACCGGTTACCACTACTCTAGTTCCCAGGGCTCTGTTTCCTTTCGAATAATCGGGATAACTCCTCAAGGGCGTGCCTCGACTATGCGAATATCTGGCCTATTCTAACAGACTTTCCCCAAACTTTGTAAAGCACATCAGAGAGGCATAAAGGGCAAATCCGACATGCTATAATCGGCCCAGTTGAGTTGAGAACGATTTCCATGGACTTCTTGCAGCTATTGGAGGCGAGTCTCCCCACCGAGCGATTGGCCCTTTTGAGAGCGATGGGGCAGATCGCCCACGAGGAAGGGGTTCCCCTGTACCTGGTGGGGGGAGCCGTGCGAGACCTGCTGCTGGGCAGGCCCGCCGAGGACCTGGACCTGGTGGTAGAGGGGGATGCCGAGACCCTGGCCTACATCATAGCCAAGCGGCTATCGGGACAGGTGGCATCCCGGTCCCAGTTCTCCACGGCCAAAGTCAAGGTGCAGGGCGTATCCCTGGACCTGATAACCGCCCGCAGCGAACACTATCGCCAGCCAGGGGCACTGCCTCAGATAGCCCACGGCACCATCAACGAGGACCTGGCACGACGGGACTTCTCCATCAACGCGATGGCCTTTCCTCTTCATCTAGAAGCTACGGGTCAGCTCCTGGACCCCTTCGGCGGCCAAACAGACCTCCAGCGTGGTCTCATCCGGGTTCTCCACGAAAAGAGCTTCGTAGACGACGCCACCCGCATCATGAGGGCCGTGCGCTACGAGCAGCGCCTGGGCTTCCAACTGGAGGATGATACCGAGACCCTGCTCCGCCGCGACCTGCCCATGCTGGATACCATCAGCGGGGACAGGCTACGTAAGGAGATCCAATTATGGCTGAAGGAAGAGCATTGCGTCTCGACCCTCGTACGGGCCGACCAGTTGGGAGTCATGGCAGCCATTCATCCTTCTCTGGCCGGATCGGGCCAGGTGGTTGGAAGGGCAGTGGGCAGTGCTGGGAAACGCGGCCTGGAAGAGCAGGTGTACCTGGGACTCCTGGCCTACGCCGTGACCCCAATCCAGGGCGAGCAACTCATCGACCGGCTCCGCATGTCATCCCGTTGGGCCTCCGTGGTCAGGGACACCATTGCCCTCAAGGGTAAGCTGCTCCTGCTCTCCGATACCAACCTCTCGCCAGCCCGGCTGTATGAAGCCCTGGCCCCTTCGACCCCCGCGGCAGTGCAGGCGTGCGCCCTGGCCACCCCGCATGAGGAGGCCCGTCGGAACCTCACCCTGTTCCTGGAAAAACTGCGTCACGTCAAGCCGTCCCTGGGGGGAAGGGACCTCATCGAGCTGGGCGTACCCCAGGGCCCTGCCATCGGGGAGATGCTCGTGCGCCTTCGCTCAGCACGGCTGGAAGAGGCGGTAACTAGCCGCGCCGAAGAGGTGGAGATGGTGAAAGGCTGGCTGGCGACCCCGTAGGGCAGGTTTCAAACCTGCCCTACGCGTACGTCAAACCTGCCCCTACGCCTTGAAACGCATGCCCCTATGGTTTCAACCTGCCTTCCCCTCCAACCTCATGGCGTGGAACAGGTACTGCTGGGCATAGCCAGCGTACCCGCCCCATCTCTCCAGTGCCCAGGCCCGTATGCCTTTGTAGTTTAACTTAGCATTATCCAAATACCACCCCTCCACTGCTCGCTGTACCCATCGGTCTATGGGAAAGGCATCCAGCTTATCCAGGGAGAAGAGGAGCACACAGTCGGCTACCTTGTCTCCTACCCCCGGTAGAGAGGTGAGCACATCCTTGGCTTCCTGGTACGGAAGGTGGCGCAGGTGCTCCAGCTTCACCTCTCCCAGGGCCATCCTCTCTGCCGCCTGTGCCACGTACTTGGCCCGAAACCCCAGCTTCAGGTCTCGAAGGGCAGCTTCCCCTGCCTCGGCCAGCTTCTCTGGGGACGGGAAGGAGTAGTCCACGTAGTCGTCCAGCCTCAAAGGTCGCCCGTAGCTCTGGGCCAGGGCCTCCATGGTCGTCGAGATACGGGGTATGTTGGAGTTGGCGGAGCAGATGAAGGACACGAGGCACTCCCACGGCTCCTGCCGCAGAAGACGCAGTCCGCGGTACTCGGCAATGGCTCCATGCATACGTGGGTCGGTGTCGATGCAGGAGTAGACGGCTTCCAGGTCATCGTCCAGGCGGAGGTAGTCCCGCACGGTGGACTCTATCCACTGCGGTGGCAATGTAGAACTGCGAACCTCCAGCCGGAAACCGTCCTGTTTCAACGCCACCAGACTGTCCTGGATAACGCCGTAGTACCACTTGCCCCGGCGACGCCATCGGAAGGCCTGACCGCTCTCCAGGATGCTGGCCAGGTCCAGGGGTTGGCTTATTGTGAGGCTCAGGGAGTGCCCGTTATCCATTGCCGTACGGCCTGGGATAGCTCCCTGAGGGAGCCTTTCATCACCGTGCATCCAGGTAGGGACTCCAGGAAAACGGGGCCATAGCGCCTGGAGAGAATGCGCTGATCGAGCACCACTACCACCCCTCTGTCCTCCTCGCCTCGAATCAAACGGCCAAATCCCTGCCGGAAGCGCAGCACCGACTGGGGCACGGCGTACTGGTTGAACGGGTCTTCGAAAAGCTGGGACCGGGCGGCGAACACCGGCTCTGTGGGAACATTGAAGGGGAGACGGGCCATCACCAGCGCCTTCAGCGCTCCTCCGGGGATGTCCACCCCCTCCCAGAAGCTTGCCGTCCCCAGGAGCACAGACTCCGGTTCTTGCAGGAAGGTCGCTAGCAGGCTTCGTGGAGTGCCATCCACCCCCTGGGCCAGCACCTTGAACCCTAGCCCTTCCAGCTCTTCCCTTATCCCAGAGCGAGCGGCCTGAAGGGCAGCGTGAGATGTAAACAGCCCCATGGTGCGGCCCCCGGCGGCGCGGCAAACGTCTATTAGAGCCTGCTGCAACGCTTCCTGGTAGCCCCGGCTGGTGGGATCGGGTATGTCGCTGGGTATGCACAGCAGGACAGCCTTGGGATAATCGAAAGGGGAGTCCACAAGAAGCTCGTCTACATCCTCCAGACCCAGCCGCTCGCTGATATGACGGAAGTTCCCCTGGGTGCTCAGAGTGGCGCTGGTGAGGATGACCGACTCCTTCTTGGAAAACAGCTCCTTCTGAAGTATCCCCCCCACGTGCAGGGGTGCAGCGTTAAGAGCAACCTCGCCATCCCTGATCTCCTGGGTCATCCAGTATATCTGCTCATCTTCCGGGTGAATTATGAAGGAGTTGAGCTTTTCCCGGATGTCTTCGGTGGTGCTGAGGCACGAGGAGACCTCCATGACCAGGGAATCGTACCCGGCTAGCTGCCTGTCCTCCATGCCTGCCAGGGCCTGTGTCAGCCTCTCCAGGTTTCTGGCGACTTGGGACAGTGCGAGGTCTACGTTCTCCCAGGCCACCTCCACCTGGGACCACCCCGGCTGGACCCGGGAGCTTCGGGTCACGCGAAGAAGGAGATTGCGGGCGTCCCCTTCGTCGTGGTGGTGCTCCAGGAAGGCCACTAGAGTAGTCCACAGCGTGCCCGTATGCTCTCTGGCCCTGGGCAGAAGGGCCTCTCCTTCCTGAATCAAGGGTTCCAGGACAGCGGCCCTCGGCGACGCGAGAAGCTGACCCAGGAAAGCCCTCATCTCTCTGTAGATGCCACGGCCTCCTTCCAGTCTCTCCAGGTGCTCCTCCACCGTGCCCTGGGACAGCCTGGAGCCAAACTGGCGAGTGGCCTCCTCCTCCAGGTGATGGGCCTCGTCGATTACCAGGTAATCGTAGCCCGGGATGATACCTCCTCCCTCCACCAGGTCCCTCATGAGGAGGGCGTGGTTAACCACCACCAGGTGGGCGGCCTCGGCCTGCTCCCGGGCGGCCCTTAGGAAACAGGCCTCCCGTGTTCGCGGCGGGCAGTCGATGGCCCCAGCCGATGACATGCGACTCCACAGAGGCATATCTCGGGAAGCCACGTTCATCTCCGCCCGGTCGCCGCTGGAGGTGCTCTGAAGCCAGACCATGACCTTGGAGGCCATTCGAGCCTCCTCCGGTGAGAGGCTCTCTTCCCTCCTCAGTTGTCTCCATCGCCGAAGGCACAGATAGTTGTCCCGCCCCTTCAGAAGAGAGAAGCGAACACCTGCGAAGTCGGGAGACCACTCATCCAGTGCCCTGGATAGGGTAGGGAGGTCCTTGGCGATGAGCTGCTCTTGAAGGTTGATGGTGTTGGTGGATACCACCACCCGCGCATTATTTTCAAGGGCGAAGAGCAATGCTGGAAGCAGGTAGGCCATGGACTTGCCCACTCCCGTTCCCCCTTCCACCACCAGCGTCCTTTTGCCATTCAAGGCCTGGGCCACCGCGCGAGCCATCTCCGCCTGTTGAGGCCGGTAGTGGTAGCCCTCCAGGACCCGGGCCAGGGGGCCGTCCTCCTGGAAAAAGCCGGCCACCGCTTCTTCATCCAGAGGGTGATGTTCCTTCTGTGATCGAAGGGCAGGAGGGGACTCCATGCGCTTTTCCAGGGCCTCCATGTCCAGACCCAACAATCCAGTGGTCGAAGGTTTGATGCCTGTTTCCTGGCCCTTGGCCCTCTGCAATCGGAGGAACAGAGCGGCCAGATGCCCGCGCGCGCGGGCGTACAACCGGCCCAACTCGGACAACAGCCCTTCATCCAGCTCCAGGGCCACGCTGGTCAGGGCATGGAAAACCTGGGCCGTGACCTCGGCGTCTTCCAGCGCGCGGTGAGGACGGTGATGTTCAATACCCAGGGACGCCGCCAGGGGGGCGAGGGAGTACTCCCGTTGCCGTGGCAACAGGACAGAGGCCATCTCCAGTGTATCGTAGTAAGGGTTGGAGAAGTTCAGCCCCTTCTTGGACAGGAACCCCAGATCAAAGCCTACGTTTTGCCCAACGATAGGGCAATCGCCGATGAAGGACTCCAGCTGGGGCGCTACAGTGGCAAAGGGAGAGCCTGCATCAACCTCCGCCTGAGAGATGCCCGTCAGCTCTCGGATGAACTGGGGCAGGGGCCTGTAGGGGTTAACCAGGGTATGAAAGGTGTCCAGAACCCGGTCACCCTGAAACCTGACCGCTCCCACCTCGATTATCTCGTCGGTCTCGGCGATAAGCCCCGTGGTCTCCAGGTCCAGGGAGACGCATACCTCACCACCTGTAGATGTCAAATCGTTAATCATCATATCTCTAGCAAACGGGAAACCGAGATCGAAAGAGACGTGGAGGCTCCACAGGATTCTAACTGGGGGCGGTCAAGGGCGTCAATGCGAACCTAGCTCTATCCCAGGATGTTTTGCTATCTGAAGATTAGCTCTTGTCCGCTCAAGCCCTTCGACATGCTCAGGGTGAGTGGTTCCCTCCCACCGCTCGTGGTGAGCATGCCCAATACAGTAACGGGAGCAACTGGCCAAAGTTACTTTGCGCGGCATCCAAATAGAAACGCACTTCCTGAAATAGTGGTGTAGGAGCAGTATATGATGTTAGTACATTGCTAGCTTGGATTACGTGCTATGATGCCATGGCGGCCTTACCTACATTCATTGGGAGGTGGCACATGAGGATCACACTCAGAAGGATCCTGGTTATTGGCCTGATTACAGCCACAGCTACAATTGGCGTAGCGTGCACTCAAGCGGACGCAACGCCAACCCCTACCAATGCACCTACTCCAACGTTGATCACGGCTCCGACTGCAACCAGCACTACGGTGCCTACCCCTGAAGCCACAGATGTTCCTCTCATTGATCCTACGCCTACTGAAGATGCACCTATAATATTTTCTTTCCCCGATGAGAATCTGGAGGCGGCCATACGGGAAGAGCTAGGTAAAGCTCCCGACGAAGGTATTACTATTGGGGAGTTAGCAGGACTCAAAACCCTGACCTTGAGAGCCCTCAGGGGTATTACCGACCTTTCCGGTATGGAGCATTGTACCAACCTCACGGAACTCGACCTTGACAGAAACCAGATTAGTGATATCTCGGCACTGACATCCCTTACCAACCTCACCGAGCTAGACCTTGACTATAACCGGATAGGCGACCTCTCGCCGCTGGCATCCCTGACCAAACTGACCGAGCTACATCTTATCAACAACGGGATAAGCGACCTCTCACCGCTGGCATCCCTTATCAACCTCACCCGGCTATACCTTGACCACAACCAGATTAGCGACGTCACACCGCTGGCATCCCTTACCAAACTGACCGAACTCTTGCTTATGAACAATGAGATAAGCGACATAACACCACTAGCGTCTCTCACGAACCTGAGCGTCCTCTTTCTTAACAGCAACGAGATAAGTGATCTAACACCGCTTGCATCTCTCACGAACCTGAGCGTCCTCTTTCTTGGAGGCAACGAGATAAGCGATGCCGCCCCGCTTGCATCTCTCACGAACCTGAGCGTCCTCTTTCTTAACAGCAACGAGATAAATGATCTCACACCGTTGGCATCCCTCACCAATCTGATCGGACTCAGCCTTACGGGTAATGAGATAAGCGACCTAACACCACTAGCGTCCCTCTCCAACTTGGCTTGGATCGACCTTCGCGGAAACCGGATAAACGATCTCACCCCGCTGAAATCTCTCACGAACCTAACCCAACTCGACCTTGGCACCAACCGGATAAGTGACCTCACACCGCTGGCATCTCTCACCAACTTGACCAGCCTCAGTCTTGACTATAATCAGATCGGTGACTTCACACCACTGGCATCCCTCACCAACCTGACCCGGCTTAACCTTGGCAACAACGGGATAAGCGACCTCTCACCACTGGCGTCTCTCACGAGCTTGGAGGAACTCAGACTTGGTTACAACCAGATAAGCGATCTTACACCGCTAACATCTCTCATGAATCTAACTAAGCTGAACCTTGATGGTAACCCTCTCGATCTGTCGGAGGGATCAGAAAACCTGGAGAGCATCAGCACATTCAAAACACGAGGGGTTCAACTATCCTACTCTAGGTAAAGCCATTCAGATGCGATCTCCGATTCAAGTCTTCAAGTTGTTTAAAGACCGAACTCGGGACGTTAGCTATGCACGTACAAATTGTATCATCGCATTTACAAATACCGCTCGATATCAAGTGAGCATGGCAAACCAAACCAGCGGGGGTAGATCGTGAACTCCAATAATCAAGAAGACCTGGGCCCCACCGTTGCTGCCGCATAAGCCTCGTACCCGCCCTCCCGCAGCTTCTCCGCCATAGCCAGGGCCTCACTACTGGAACCAGCGAAGGTGTACAGAGCAGGGCCGCTGCCCGCCAGACGCACCCAGTCGGCCCCCGCCTCCAGCATCGCCCGTCGACACACCTCTAAGGGCGGGAACAGGTCGAAGGCCACTCCCTCAAAGGCATTGCACAGCATCCCTGCGTTGGGCCGCTTGCCATCCTCAATGCACCGTCTGAGCTGCAGCGATGCCTCACCTCCCGTATACTGTTCCGGCGCAAGGTGGCTGTACATGGTGGCCGTCTTGTCGGCCCCGCTCATGGTGAGCTTGTCGAACCACATCGGAGGAGCCAGGAGGACCAGGTGCACCGTCGGCATGGGTGGAATCTCATGTACTTCTTCCCCTCTTCCCTCCGCGATGGCGGTGCCTCCCAAAAGGAAAAAAGAAACGTCGGAGCCTATGGAGGCCGCCAGAGGCAGCAACTCTTCATGTCTCAGGTCCAGCCCCCATAGCCTATTGAGGGCCTTGAGGGTGGCCGCGGCGTCGCTGCTGCCCCCTCCCAGGCCAGAAGCCAGGGGGATGGCCTTGTTAAGGTATATGTCCATACCTCCGGAATACCCTGTGTGCTCTTTGAGCAGAGTGGCGGCCTTGAGCACCAGATTATCGGGGGTTTCCAGGGACGGCAGGTTGCACCGCAGCATGAGATGGTCGGAGGGGGCAAAGCGAAGCTCATCGCACAGGTCGATGGTCTGCATCACCGAAGCTATCTGGTGATAGCCGTCCTCGCGCTTTCCCAGCACCTCCAGGGTAAGATTGACCTTGGCGTAGGCCCTGACGGTCAGCAAAGCCCCTGGCTCCTGAAAGCATCGTAGAGCCTGCCCCACTCCGCCAGGCTCAGGGCCTCGGCCCTCAGTTGGGGTTTTATCCCCGCTTCTTTTAGCACCTCTTCCATCTGGGTGCCAGGCACGTCAAAGGAGTGGCCCAAAGAGTTTCGAAGCTGCTTCCGAGCGCCGCTGAACCCGGCCCTCACCACTCGAAAGAAGGCGTCCGTGTCGTCCAGGGGCAGCGCCGGCTTCCCATAAACCTCTATCCTGACGATGGCCGAGGTCACCTTGGGCGGAGGACGAAAGGAACCCGGCCGTATGTACCCCATGATGCGGGGCTTCCCATACAGTTGCACGGCTACCGATAGAGTCCTCATCTTCCCCGGGGCCGCCACCATGGACTGGGCCACCTCCCGCTGCACGGTGACCGCCATGATGGTAGGAGGCAGGGAGCACTCCAGGAACCGCCTCACAATGGGAGTTGCCGCGTAGTAGGGTAGATTGGCCACCACCTTGTACGGCTCACCCACCGTGGCCGGATCCCACTCCCGGGCATCTCCCTGGAGGATGCTGAGGTTCAGCAGGCCATCCAGGTCCTTCCTCAAGCGAGCTACCAGGCCCTTATCCATCTCCACGGCGATGACCCTGGCCGCCCTCTGGGCCAGCAAGCGGGTGAGGAGCCCGGTGCCGGGGCCTACCTCCACCACTACATCCGTGGGCTGGACATCCGCGGCCGCCAGCACCCTCCGCAAGGCCCCCTGGTCCACAAGAAAGTGCTGGGCCAGCGACTTACGGGCGACGACGGGGGATGTTCCTGGTAGAGAAAGCTCTGTCATTACGCCAGCCTTGCCGTTCTCCCGTCTCGCCCCTCCTGCAATAAAAGAAGCCGTGCACCCTCCTTCGATCGGCCATCCAAGACGTGTCCTCCAGGCGACTCAAGCCAGGCTTCCCTGGAGCACCCGGAGACTTCCGCTTACCGCTGCTTCCTTCCGGACCTGACGGGGTTCACGGGTCTCCGCCGCCCAGGACCCAACTCTCTACATCCACCCGTGAGGATAGGGGTCTTGGACACAGACCTGGGGAGGGATTTCCACCCCGCTATAGCGTATTGCGGGTGCAGGGAACCGCTAGCTCCCCTTGTAGCACGGCCTCAAACCTATCCTAGAGCAGTAATCCCATGCCTGTCAACGAGCCTGCCCACCACCTCTCTCCCTGGCTCTATTCGCACAAGAGCGTGTGGCTTAAT
>JBDRIA010000051.1:0-26855 GCA_043816345.1 Chloroflexota bacterium | reverse complement strand
GGAGGTGGTGGAGTAGCGTTCTACAGTATTGCTCCCAGGACTTTGGAGAACACCCAGCCCAGGACGGCACAGAAGGGGTAGGTAATCACCCACGCCCCCATGATGCTCCGGGTAACTCCCCAGCGCACGGCGGAGAGGCGTCTGGTAGCGCCAACTCCCATGATGGCCGTGCTCATGGTGTGGGTGGTGCTCACGGGAAGACCTAGGTGAGAAGCCACCTCTATAACGGTTGCGGCACAGAAGTTGGCGGCAAAACCCGTAATCGGCTGAAGCCTGGTAATCCTCATTCCCAGGGTGCGAATAACCCTCCAGCCACCCAGGGCGGTCCCAAGACCTATCATTAAGGCACTGGCCAACTGCATCCAGAGGTCCACGGAAACATCTTGGGAGTAGTACACCGCCACAGCCAGAGCCATTATTCCCATCGAGTTCTGGGCGTCGTTCTTGCCGTGGCTATAGGAAAGGAACGCCGCCGAAAGAATCTGCAATTTGCTGAACAAGGAGTTAACCTGGTGGGGAGTCCATCGCCGGAATATCCAGTAGAGGGCGGTCATGACGATGAACGCGGCGCCGAATCCCAGGGCTGGAGAGAGGGCCAGGGCTAGAAGCACCTTGATCAGCCCAGCGCAGTGAACGTGAGAGAAGCCAGCATGGGCCACCCCTGCTCCCAGCACCCCCGCGACCAGGGAGTGGCTTACGCTGATGGGAAACCCAAACCGGGTGGCAAGAAAGATCCAGGTCACTGCGGCGAGGATGGCGGCCATAACCGCGGCCTGGGTCATGAACTCCGGGTCCACAATCCCTTTGCCGATGGTCTTGGCAACGGCAGTTCCCGTGAGGGCCCCCACCATGTTCATGGTCCCACCCAGTATCACCGCTGCCGTAGGAGTGAGGACCCGGGTGGAGACCACGGTAGCTATGGCATTGGCGGCATCGTTCAGGCCGTTGCCGTAGGCATAGGCCAGAGCCAGGGCTATTGTAATGACAAGGATGGCCTGATCAGGCATGCTTCAGGACAATGCCCTCCAGCATATTTGCCGCGTCCTCGCAGAAGTCTGTAGCCTTCTCCAGCAGGCCGTAGACCTCTTTCCATTTGAGCACGTAGATGGGGGAAACGTCGCTGTTGAACAGCTCTGCCATCGCTCTGCTGCAGACCTGGTCAGCCTCGTTCTCCAGGGTGTTGATGTCTGTAGTCAATGGGAGAATCTCCTGGAGCTTGGAGCCTCGATAATGCAGGAGTCCCATGGCTTGCTCCAGCATTTCACAGCAGCGCAGGATGATGCGAGCAAGCTCCCTGGCGTTCTCGGTGGGTTGCTCTATGCGGTACTCTACCATGATGCGGGCGACCTCTTCTATGGTGTCCACAATGTTGTCCAAGTGCTCCCCCAGGACGGCGATGTCCTCTCTGTCCAGAGGAGTGACAAAAGTCCTGTGAAGGCTGGTCATTATGGTGTGGATTATGGTGTCCCCCACCTCCTCCAGGCGTTTTATCTCCTCCACCTTTTCGGGGACATCTTCGTACTTCTCCATGAGGTCCAGCAGCTTGGCTGCCGTCGATTTAAGGTTCGTCGCGCTTTGCTGAAGGAAGAAGAAGAATTTCTCTTCTCTGGGCAGGAATGATAACCTCATGGTATTCTCCGGTATTCTGTATTTGGGGCACTAAAAAGCCCTCTCATTGCTGAGAGGGCTTACTAACCGATAATATCACAGTACAGATAGCACCTACCGTTGCCAGCAGATGGAGGGCATTTCACGTCAGTTGTGCATACCACAGACATCCTCAACCGACATTTGCCCAAACTCCCCCACTATCGAGACTTCGTGAAAATGATAACACTACATTCTCAAATCGTCAATTCGTATACCCTGGTATGCATACCAGGGTATACGATAAAAACATACCAGTGGGTGTAGGCATGGGTTCCTGAGGGTTGCTAAGGTTATGAGCGGCAGACCGTGGGCACGGGAGGGAACCCGTCGAGCAGGTGCCAGGAAGGTCGGCAGTGCTCAATACACCTGAAGGAGGTAAGACCGCATGGCAGTTGAGAAGGCAATCGCATCGTCTAGCCTGGCAGAGGTCGTGGATCGGATCCTGGACAAGGGCGTCGTAGTAGACGCCTGGGTCCGGGTCAGCCTGGTTGGTATCGAGATCCTGGCAATCGAGGCCAGGGTTGTCGTGGCCGGGGTGGACACGTACCTCAAGTATGCCGAGGCCGTGGGTTTAACGGCAGTCGCCGCCTAGGTCTCCGGCTCCTAGTGCTCCGGGTGGTCACGCCAAGGCCGCGTTCGTAGAGTGGGTTTTCCCTCCCCTCTGCAGGCCAAAGGCTGAGGTCGTCAGAGAAACGTCTTCCAGAAGTGGAAAGACATGGTAGCTTAGCGGTCGGCGTGCACCACCCGGAGATCAGTCTTTAGAAAGGAGGAAGAGATGCCAACACGGGCAGAAATGAACAGTCTGGCTCAGGAAATCATTGGCTCCTACGAAGTTCGGGTGGAGGGCGTTGCCCAGATCCGAAAGGCGACCCAGGAGCAACTCAGGGAGCTCGCGCAAAATAACGCCCAGCGCAAATCCGATGTCAGTGCCCAACTCACGGGATATGACGAGGCCCATGCCACTATGAGCCGGCAGCTACGGTCGGACTTGGCCCACGTAGCCCCTGACCTGCACCAGATCGAAGCACAAAGGGAGCGGGAAACTCAGCAGGAAATCGCCCAGCGCAAGAGCGACGTGGCTTCCCATCTCCAGGAGCTTGGCGAGATCAACGCCGGGGGACGAGCCGCATGGCAGGTAATGGTCGCCACCATGCAGGCGAAAAGCGCTGGCGCCATCGTCGTGGCGGAAGCGCCTTCGGAGGTGGCTCCCACACCCTTTGCCGTCGAAGAGGTAGCCCCCGCGGCGGCGATGGAGGAGGCTGCTGTGGAAGAGGAGGCTGTCGAAGTCGGCGAGGTCACAGAGGAGCTTGCCTCCCAGAGCGAGCGGGGCTTCGAGTACCTGGCCCACCATCCCTATGGCACACGGCTCACTGAGCTTGAACAGGAGTTTGGCCTCGGTCGTTTTCAGGCGGCGCGGGTGGTCAGGCACCTGATGAACGAAGGCAAGGCGGAAAAGCGTGACCTCCTCTACTTCGCAATCTAGGCTCATGAACCTTGTGTAATGCGACTGAATGTGTAAACTGAACAGGAGGTGAGTCGATGACAACGGCAAGAGATGGACTAACGACGCTGCTCGAGCCCAGGGCGCTGCCCAACTTCGTTGAGACGCCCTTCGTTCAGAGCATCGTGGACCGCTCCCTGACTTACATCGCCGCCGGCTTTCCAATCCACTTCAGGGGAGCCTCGGGCACGGGCAAGACAACTCTGGCCATGCATGTGGCAAGCAAGCTGGGCCGTCCGATGGTGATGATCCACGGAGACGAGGAGTTTTCTACCTCTGATCTCGTAGGCGGTGAGCATGGTTACCGAACGCGTAAAGTGATAGACAACTTCATCCACTCGGTTCTCAATACCGAGGAGGACATGACCAAGAGATGGGTGGATAACCGCCTGACGGTGGCCGTCAACCACGGCTTCACCCTCATCTACGACGAGTTCACCCGCTCCCGCCCCGAGGCCAATAACGTCCTGCTTTCGGTGCTCCAGGAGAAGATGCTGGACCTTCCCGCCGCCAGAGAGGGGGAAGGCTATCTCAGAGTCCATCCCGATTTCACTGCCATCTTCACCAGCAACCCCGAGGAGTATGCTGGCGTCTTCCGGAGCCAGGACGCCCTCCGGGACAGGATGGTCACCCTGGACCTGGAGCACTTCGACGAGGAGACGGAGATAGGGATTACCCAGGCCAAGTCGGAGATTGAGAGGGCCGATGCCGAGCGGATTGTCCGCATCGTCCGCAGCCTCCGGGACTCTGGAGTATGTGAGTTTGCCCCCACCGTACGGGGCTGCATCATGGTGGCCAAGGCGGTGAAGGTCCAAGACGGCACCATCACCGCAGGAAATCCACAGTTCCGGGAGCTATGCTTGGACATCCTGGCCTCGGAGTCCTCCAGAGTCGGCAGTAAGGCTCAGACCTCGCGGGTGAAAGAGGTGGTGGGCGAGCTCATCGATCGCTACAGCTAGCGGAGGCAGCGAGGATCACGGAGGGCAACAATTCATATCCTTGAGGGAGTGACATGTCCCAGCAACGAGTTTCAAAAGAGCACCGATGCGACAGGTGTGACAAGGTTTTCACCAGCATGATGCGGCTGCAGCACCACCGGGCTGCCGAGCATGCCCCGAAGACCCTCAAAGACATACGCACGGTGAAGGACATACGTACCCAGCACAACCTTCGTCGCATTACATAGAGCCTGCTGCTGTCGCCAGCCTAGGATGGCGACAGCAGCAGGGTTGCCGGGAAATCCAGCCCCTGGAGGAGCTTATGAAGGGTGTTACAGAGACCAAGGGCCTGCAAAACCTGAAGACGGCTACCACCCAACGCATCCGTACCAAACCTCCCCAGCGTGGAACCGCCCACCTGGACATGTACCTGCTTAGTAAAGAGAAGCAGCGGCTGGAGCAGGAGCTCGCACACCTGGACAAGCGTCGAGCGCGCATCCAGAGCCACATAGCGGAAGTCGTCGACCAACTCTTGAGGCTCCGGGTGGTTGCCCAACAGGAGGAGACCGGCGAGATGTCCGAGGGCCCCGGCGTTGAGGGCACGATCAAACCGGCTATGTCCTCCGCGAGGCAGGCCCAGCCGCGCTGGAAGACGATGCGTCTTGAGTACTAGGCCAGATTTCTAACAAAGGTGGTCCCCATGGAATGGAGCGGGTATCGATCAGGAGCAGGTAGCCAGGCCCCAGCAACAATACTGGAGGGCGAGGAGTTCGCCTGCGCCTTCTGCAAGGGAACGGGTGTGGTCGCCAAGACCCACTCACAGTGTCCTGTGTGCAGAGGGCAGGGTTCTGTCCAGGTAACCGCTCCAGCGGTGCTGTGCGCCTATTGCAGAGGGAGGGGTGAGGTGCCCCTTCGCTCAGGCATCACCTGCACGGTGTGCCGTGGCAGGGGTGCCGTCTCCGTGCGGGAGCCTATCGAGGCCTGCTCTGCCTGCAGGGGTAGAGGAGCGGCCGGGGGCGGCCACCTGCCCTGCACTACCTGCCACGGCAAGGGCGTAGTCACCGTCAGAATGCGGTAACGAGGATACACATGGATGTGCCAATGAATCCACAAGAGTGCATCGCCCCCAGACAGTCCACACGCGTCGTCACGGCTGCCAGAAGGCAAGAGATGGCTGCGGAGCGAGCGCTCATGTTAGGGCCTAAACGGGCACTGCCTACAGCCTTAGAGGTAGCGGCGGCCCAGTGGGAGAAGGAGCGCGAGGCCCGGGCGAAAGAGGCGCAAGAAGAAAAGGCTACACTGCCTCGCGCGTCGGCAGAGGCACCTTCATTCTCCTTACAGCAGTTGTCCCTCCGAGTTGACGGTATAGAAGCAGATGAAGAAGTGGGCTGGAAGTCGTATATGCCACCCCGGGAGGGGAAGCCCCGGAGGAGGAGGCTAGGCGGCATCGCCGTGGGGTCTTTTGCCACCCGCTTGATCCAGCGGGAGCGCGCCGGAGGTGCCGGGGCAGTGACGGACCCTCGGGCCCGCGCTCTGGAGGAAGCAGCCCAACGGTGGGAAGAGCAACGCAAAGCGGATAATGCCAGGAGGTAGACATGGCCCAGCAAGAGACGACCCCACTTTCCCTGTTGCTTGAAAGAGGGCGGTCGTGGGAAGAAGGGGACAAGATCTTTCAGGCAATAGCCACGTACTTCAGGCTGATGGAGTACCACTCCGGGACAGACGAGGCCGGGCGGGCCCGGGGGCGCTTGTTTGATTTAGCACAGCGACTTGAAGTAGAGGGGAAGGTCTACCAGGCGACGCACCTCTACCAGCGCCTGGCCGCGTTGTAGTAGCCTCGGGGCGTAGGAGATTTGGGGGTATTGATGAGATGACGACAAAAGGGGCAGTTACGTTGACCGAGATTCAGTGTGCCTTCTGCCGAGGCAAAGGCAAGGACCCTTTCGGAGTGTTCTCTCAACTGTCCACGTGCTGCATCTGCGGCGGAAGGGGAACCAATCAAGTAGAAGAGCCCTATGTTGAGTGTGCGTTTTGCGGCGGCAGTGGTGTCTATCCCCACAGCAGGCTCACCTGCACCGCCTGTGGCGGCGTGGGTGTGCACTCCGTTGCAGACCAGACTATGACATGTCCCAACTGTCTCGGCTCCGGTGTGGAACCTGCGAGCGGAGCAGGGTTCTATTGCTTGACCTGTCACGGAAGAGGGGTTGTGGAGGGTGTCGGGTAGCCCTTCAAAGAACTTGCAAGGGGGACGGAGTGGTTCGGACTTATCTGTACGGGATCATAGACAGTGGGGATGAGGCCGGTCTGGGCATGACAGGGCTCGATGGCGCTAGCTCAGTGTACTCCGTCGGGCACGAAGGGATAGGGTGCGTGGTCAGTGACTACCACGGAGAGCCACTTCAGAGCTTGCCCAAAGAGGAGGTTTTGCGGAGATTGTTCGCCCACCAGGAAGTAACGGAGGGAGCAACGCGGCGGCGGCACGCCGTTCTGCCGGTGAAATTCGGCACCATGGTGAATACCCCTGATGAAGTGCGCGGGTTGCTGGCCCAGGGGCATCAGCAGTTTGTAGGGGCCCTGTCGTTTATCCAGGACAAGGTGGAACTGGACGTGGCTGCGACGTGGCATATGGAGCAGGAGCTTCAGGCGGTTGCAGAGGAGGAGAAGGTCACCCAGGCCAGGGATGCCCTTGCTAGCCGCGGCCAGCCAACGTTGGAACAGCGGGTCCAGCTAGGACAGATGGTGAAGGCTTCCCTGGACCGTCGCAGAGATAGCTACAGGAAGCAAATGGTGGATTTCCTTGGTCCTCAGGCCGTTGACGTGGCAGTCAACGCCCTGGTCTCGGACGAGATGGTCATGAACGTTGCCTTTCTAGTAGAGTGTGCCAGGCAGGACGAGTTCGACAGTGCTGTCCGCCAGCTGGACGACCTCTTCAAGAACCAGTTTACCTTTCGGGTGATAGGCCCGCTGCCCCCCTACAGTTTCGCCACCGTGGAGGTAGCTCGCCTGACCTCGGCACAGATAGACGAGGCACGCCGGATGCTTGGTCTGGGAGACATGGCCCCCGAGGGTGACATCAGGAAGGCGTACCGTCACCTTGCCGCCGGACTACAACGCACCCTTGGACCGGGAGAAAAACCAGATAAGGGCCACCTTGCCAGGCTGCGGCAGTCTTCGGACCTGCTGCTTCGATACCGGCGGGCACAGAAGGAGGGCCAGCTAGGCGGGGGAGGGCGTGGAT
Organism: Chloroflexota bacterium; assembly: GCA_043816345.1. Classification (GTDB taxonomy): domain Bacteria; phylum Chloroflexota; class Dehalococcoidia; order Lucifugimonadales; family UBA2985; genus JBDRIA01. The sequence goes on along the minus strand of JBDRIA010000051.1, from coordinate 19,528 downwards.
TCGGAAGCCACGATGATCGAGACGGTTTCTTTACAGTTGGCATAAAGCGTTCCGAGAGCCATGAAGTCGAGGCGACGCGGTTCGGAGCCGCTGAAGCGCGATAGGGAGAATAGTGACGCTTCTGGGGAAATATCTCTACTGCATCATTGGGTGCTCGGAGGAGCGCACCTTCGAGGATGTCGCCCCAATTGGTGACGCGCCTGGTCCGGTACACACCGTTCCACAGAATGGCCTGGCCGTGGTGGTCAGCGACTCGCCAGTGGCCGAGTACGAGAGCACCCGGGCCAACATGCTGGCCCACGAGCGCGTTCAGGAAAGGGTCATGAAGGAGTTTACCCTCTTGCCTGTGCGGTTTGGGACCGTTGCCAAGGCCGCATCGGCCACTCAGGATATCCAGAAGCTCTTGGAGAAAAGGTTCCAGGAGTTTGATCGGCTCCTGGCAGACATGGAGGGGAAGGTAGAGCTGGGCCTCAAGGCCCTCTGGCGGGATGAGAAGGCTATCTTTGAGGAGATCGTCGCCGAGAACTATGCCATTAGACGGCTTCGCAACTCCCTGGCCGGCAAACCAGCAGCAGCCCTTCGCTTTGAGGCGGTGCCCCTGGGGGAAATGGTCAAGAAAGCCCTGGGGGAGAAAAAGCGCAGAGAGACGCCAGGCGTCCTAGCCCCACTGCGTCGCGTCGCTTCCCGCGTCCAAGAGAACGACATCATAGTGGATCGGATGATAGTCAACGCGGCCTTCCTCGTCGACGAAGGCCGACAAGGAGAATTCGACCGCGCTGTCAGCAAGCTAGATGAAGAGCTGGAGCAGCGGGTGCTCTTCAAGTACGTTGGGCCTGTTCCCCCCTACAACTTTGTCAACATCACCGTAAACTGGCAAGAACTATGAAGGACGGCGTCAGATGGGGTTTTTCCTGAACCTGTTGATGCTCCCGATGCTGGGAGGCCCAATGCTGGTCCACTGGGTGGCCCGAACGATAGTAGAGGAGGCTGACCGGGAGGCCCTGGATGAAGACCGTGTGCGGGGCGAGCTCCTGGAGCTTCAGGAGCAGTACGATGCTGGCGCGGTAGAAGAAGAGGAGTACGATCACCAGGAAAAAGTCCTGTTGGAACGGCTGAATGCTATTCGGGAGATCAAGGCACAGGGTGGGGGCTAGTGGTGGGTACATGGCGCAATCTTTAGGTGGAAAGCCACAATGAGAGGCTGAAGCATGGAAATGACACAACTTTTGGAGCAGGCCAAGAAGCAGTTGGCCGACGTCACCGGCCTGAGGTCAGTAACAGTTACCAGGGCTTTCAAAGACGAAGAAGGCTGGCATGTCGGAATGGAGATGCTGGAGATGTCCAGGATTCCGCCAGCAACTGACGTTCTTGGAGAGTACGAAACGCTGCTCAACGACGACGGTGACCTGCTGAGATTTGAGCGAAAGCGGACCCGGCTCCGTGGGGAACCCAGATATGAGGAACAAGAGAGCTAGGCCGGCAGAAAGATGTGAGGGCACTGGAGTGTCTGAAGGTCTGTACGTCTATTGTGTGATTGGAACCGGTGAGGCAAGGAACTTCGGCCCGATTGGGGTAGGAGGCCGGGGGGATGCTGTGACCACCATCGCTTACACGGACCTTAGTGCCGTGGTAAGCAGCCTACCTATGGACAAATACGTGGTGGCCCATGAGACCATGCTCTGCCATGAACGGGTTCTTGAGGCGGTGATGGCAGACCACACCGTCCTGCCCGTGCGTTTCTACACCATCGCGCCCAATGCCGAGGAGATCAGAGGCCTTCTAAGAACCCGATATGCGGAATTCAAAAGGTTGCTGCGCGAACTGGACAACAAGGTGGAACTGGGCATCAAAGCCCTCTGGAAGAATATGAACCAGGTCTTAAGCGAGCTAGTCCAGAACGACTCGAAGGAGCAATTGTCAGGCTGGGAGCCGAACCCACAGCCGGGCAATGCCACAGCCGGGCTTGACAAGCGGTTGCGCCCGGCCCTGGACGAAGAGAGGACAAGAACAAGCGAGGTCCTGCTGGCACCCCTTCGGCCCTTCGCCTTCGATGTGCGTCTCAACAGGACCTACGGCGATGACATGATCATGAATGCCGCCTTCCTTGTCGACCGCTCCAGGGAAAGGGAGTTCGACGCCCGGGTGGGACAGTTGAGTGCCCAACACACCGACACCATCGAGTTCAAGTACGTGGGGCCAGCGCCCCCGTACAGCTTCGTCAACATCGTGATCAAAGAGGAGGTCAGCCCCGGTGCGCCTCCCAGAGGGAGAGATTGATATGGCAATGCAAGCAAAAACAGAGATCACTGGAACCCTGGCCGACGTCATAGACCGTATTCTGGACAAGGGCCTAATCATCAACGCCGACATCAAGGTCAATGTTGTTGGGGTGGAGCTTCTAGACATCAAGATCAGAGCTGCCCTGGCCTCCTTCGAGACCGCGGCCATGTACGGCCTGGAGTTTCCCTCGGGGACCCGGCTTCCGGAGTGGGCCGGCAAAATAAATGCGCCAACATTAAATGTGCCAACATTTTCCCGAAACGGCCACGACAAGGTCCCCGTACCCCAGCGGTAACCCTGGCAAGGCGGCCAGGTCGGACCCCGGAAGAGGAAATCCAGGTATCGTAAAGAATGACGCCAAATCAACTCGCTGTTTTGAGACTGGCAAATGAACTCGGTGAGGTTACTCGCTTCATCGCGAGTCGCAGGCTGGGGATCTCAACCGATTATGCGGCTTACCTTTGCGGGTGGCTTGGCAGAGAGGGGTATCTTTCCCCGGTGGCGGGGCGCAAAGCGCACTGCCTCACGGTGAAGGGGAAGAAAGCCCTTGCCAGCAAACTGTACCGGGTTGCTGGAGCTTTGGACAGGTGGCTGGAGTGGCTGTCCTGGCAAAGGAATGGCATTGCTGGGCAGATAGAAAAATTGCAGATAGAGAAATTATTGGAGCCAACAAAGTAGGATCTCGCAGAGACCAGGAGGAAGAGGATGGTCAGCGGCACCGATTTTGAAGTCCTGAAGGCCCTAGGAGACCTGGGGGGTAAGGCGCACATAAAAGCAGTTGCCGCGAAGGCGGGGCTAAGGACCCCCTACGCCGAAATGATCTGCGGCGGCCTGGGTAGAGCTGATTACATGGACGTGTCCGCTTCAGGAACGTGCGTGGTGACGGCGAAAGGATATCGGACTCTACGGGCGAAGGGTTGGCAAAGCCCAGATGACGAGAGCGGTAAGGAGACGGAGCAGGGGGGCGAGCCGATAGGTGCGGACCGGTTTCTGAGTGGCTTGCGCCAGAAACTGGAGCGCGGTGAAATGAGTGTGGGGGAATACCAGCAAAAGAAGGCAGAAATCATCGTGAGAATCGCCAAAGGGGTTGAAGGATGACGAAAAGAGTACCAAGCGCCAGCAAAAACAGAAGACAATCGGTCACTCTGCCACCCATTAACCCGATAGAAGTCCTATGCGCGTTCTGTAAAGGCAAAGGTAAGGATCCATTTGGCATTATGTCCGAACTCTCCACCTGCTGCGTCTGCGGCGGGAAGGGAACTGTTGCAGTCGTCGAGCCGTACGTCGCATGTCGCGCCTGTAGCGGCACCGGCGTGGAACCCTTCACAAGATTGACCTGCCTGGGGTGTAGAGGAAAGGGCGTCATAACCGTTGTCGAACCTGGAGACAGTTGTCCCGTATGCAAAGGCGTGGGTCTTCGCACCTCGCATCTTTATTGCTTGAGGTGCCATGGTGCAGGCGTCGTCTCATCCATAGCCACCAGCGGTGTTGGAGGAGAGTCTGTGAAGGCGGCATGAAGAATGACATGTCTGGGCCAAGAAAGCCCTGACAAGAAACAAGGAGGGAACTCAATGGCAAAGGATGAAAAGGATAAAGAATCGAAGCCATCCGACATCATTAGTGGAGCTCTGAACATCTTCGGGCTCAAGCTAGACCTGGGGGACCTCCTGAATGCTCCGGAGAAGCTCAGTGGCAGCCTGGAAGCGCTACGAGAAAAGCTGAAGGAAGCCGGAGGAAAAGAGGTCTTATCCGATGACGAATGGAAGGCAGGGGGAGTGAGCGTTACCGGGCATATCCGGACCCGCGGCATCCTGGGAGACCAGGAATACCACATTGGCACCATGGGCAAGCCCCAGAGGGGGGAAGCAGCACGGCCCGCGCCCGAGCCGCCGGAAGTGGTGGAACCACCGGTTGACGTTTTCGACGAAGAGGGACTGGTCACCATCGTGGCGGAGGTGCCTGGAGTCGGTCTGGAGGAGATGGAGCTAAAGGTTGAGGGCAGTGTCTTTTCCTTCTCAACCAAAACGGGGGCGCGGCGGAGGTACCAAAAGGAGCTCCGCCTCGAGGCGGACTTGGAGCCGGAGAGTCTCCAGGCAACGTGCAACAACGGCGTGCTTGAGGTTCGCCTGCGCAAACGGAAGGCGGTAGGCGGGTAGCTATGAGCGTCGTGGACATCGATGAAAAGGACCTCAAGAACGGCGTGTTGGGCCTCGTCGTAGCCCTGGTAGAGATTATCAAGGAAATGCTGCGCCTCCAGGCCCTGAAGCGCATGGAGGGCGGAAGCCTGACGGAGGAGGAGGTGGAGAGGTTGGGAGAGGCCCTGATGGACCTGGACTCTGCCATCGAGAAGATAAAGATGGAGATGGGAATCGAGGAATCGGTGAAGTCCGTCAGGGATGGCCTGGACAGTGTGGTGGACGATATCCTCGATACCATGCTGAATCCTGAGCCTTGGGTACACCAAGCGCAGGAGGTATCCTAGGCATGGAACAGGGTGGAAATGGCCAGAGTCCCGTACTTGTTCGTACCTCCGACACCGTCGAACAAGGTGGACTGTATGTCTACTGCATCGTCCCTGCCTGTGAAGACGTAGGCCTGGGAGCCATCGGCATCGAGGACAGCAACATCGACACTGTCATGTATAACGACCTGTGTGCTCTGGTTCACCACTGCCCGGCTGAACCCTATCACTCCAACGACGCCGAAGCCATTGCCATCTGGGTCCTGGCTCACCACCAGGTGGTGAATGCGGCCTGGAAGCGGTGGGGGGCCGTGCTCCCTCTTACCTTCAATACAATAATAAAGGCGGAACACGAAAATAGCGCCAATGAGAACCTGTTGGCCTGGCTTGAAGTGGAATACGAGTCGCTCAAGGCAAAGCTGGATGGTCTCAGGGAGAAGGCTGAATACGGGGTCCAGGTCTTCTGGGACACGACTCGTATTGCCAGACAGGTGTCCGCGGCAAGTCCGGAAATCAAGAATCTGGAAGAGCAGGTGAGCACCATGCCGCGAGGTCTTGCGTATATGTACCGTCAGAAACTGGAAGTACTGTTGAAAAGGGAAATGGAAGCCAGGGCGATGGAAGGGTTCCAAGAGTTGTACGACGATATTAGCCAATGGGTAGAAAACATCCACGTGGAAAAGACAAAGAGAAATGAGGAGGGGCCACATATGCTCATTAACCTCTCTTGCCTGGTTTCCGTGGAGAGGTGTCGGGACCTGGAAGCGGCCCTGGACAAGGTCAACGACATGGAGGGCCTATCCGTTCGCCTTGCCGGGCCGCTGCCTCCCTACAGCTTCTGTTGAAGGATGAAAGGACGACTATGGACTCTATGGCACGGCCTCAAGGTACCCTGGTGGATCTGCTGGACCGCGTTCTCGACCGGGGGCTGGTGATCAATGCCGATATCATCATCTCCCTGGCCGGCGTTCCCCTGATCGGCATCAACCTGAGGGCTGCTCTGGCAGGGATGGAGACGATGGTGAAATACGGCCTCATGAAGGAGTGGGACCAGAGCATTCGCGCCCGTGAGTTGGAGCTTAGGACGATCCGTGAGGCGGTGACGAAGGCCGAGGGCGATATCCCCGTCGCAATGGCCACCACGGCATCAGGAGCATAAGGGCGAAGAATGACAAGAGCAATAGGGATTGACCTGGGCACCTACTTCTCAGAGGTAGCCTACCTGGAGAATGGGCGGCCAAAGGCCATCCCCAACGTCGAGGGCCAGTATTGCACTCCTTCGGTGGTGGCTTTTTCCCAGTCAGGGAAGCTACTGGTGGGTCAGCCTGCCAAAATCCAGGGAGCGGTCAACGCTGACAGGACCGTGTCCTCCATAAAGAGGCGCATAGGCTCCCGGTACAAGGTGGACATCAGTGGGAGGAAATACACGCCCCAGGAGATATCCAGCTTCGTCCTGCGTAAGCTGAAGGCCGATGCGGAGGAGTACCTGGGAGAAGAGATAGACAAGGCGGTCATCACCGTACCCGCTTACTTTAACGACCGTCAACGACAGGCGACCAAGGATGCAGGTGTCCTCGCCGGTCTGGATGTCCTGGGCCTCCTCAGCGAACCCACATCCACTGCCTTGGCCTACGGCCTGGACCGGGAAGATGCTCATACGGTTCTGGTCTGGGACCTGGGCGCTGGGACCTTTGACGTCTCCATCTTGGCCCTGGGCGAGGGCATCTTTGAAGTGAGGGCAGTCAGTGGCGATAATCAACTGGGAGGGGATGATTTTACCCATCGGGTGGTCGACCACCTGGCTCTGCACTTTGAAAAGACATATGGGGCATCCTTGCCGGACGAGCCGGAGGCTTGGGAAAAACTGACTGAAGTAGCTGAAAACGCGAAGATACGGTTGTGCTATTCACCAGTAGCCAGGGTTAGCGTTCCCTTCCTGGCAAGGGGCCCCCAAGGCCCAAGGCACCTGGAGACTGAGCTGACCAGGGAGCAGTTTGAGGGCCTCACCGCCGACCTGCTAGAGCGCCTGGTCGGGCCCACCAGCCAGGTTCTCAAGGATGCCGACCTTGCGCCCGAAGATATCGACAGGGTCATTCTTGCAGGTGGGGGTTGTCTGATGATTGGCGTGAGAGAGTTGGCCAGGCAGATACTGGGCAAAGAACCTTATCGCTATATTGACCCCTTCACAGTGGTGGCCCAAGGGGCTGCTATCTATGCAGGGATGCTCCTGGGTCTCGTCGACAAGGCGGTCCTTTTAGACGTTCTCCCTCTTTCCCTGAGCATCGAAACGCAGGGGGGGCTTGCAGCCAAGATCATCCCCAGGAACACCCCCCTGCCAGCGTCAGGGGCCCAGGTCTTCAGCACGGCAATAGACTATCAGACTTCCATGGATGTCCACGTCCTCCAGGGAGAGCGAGCACTGGCAGTGGACAACGTATCCCTGGGCCAGTTTCAGCTGAAGGACATCCCTTCAGCTCTCAGAGGGATAGCCAAGGTGGAGATGGCCTTTGAAGCCGATGTCGATGGCATCGTCCATGTCTGTGCCAAAGACCTTCTCACCGAGAGCGAAGTGACGGTGAAGATGACCTCCACCAAATTCTTTGATTTTGAGGAAATAGAATGCCTCAAAGAGGAAGCCCAGCGGAATGAGGAGCAAGACAAAGAGAGAAGAGCACGTATTGTCGCCGGGATCGAGGCCGATAATACCATCGCCGCCGCAGAGTTGGCCCTGGGAGAGTTGGCTAGCCCGCCCGCGGACTCCCGTGTGGAGCAAATTGTCGAGGCCGTGAGGAACGTCAAAGAGGCGCTGGCCAGCGGCGTAGTCGAGGAAACCAGGCGTCAATGTAAGGAACTGCGGCGTCTGTTACCAGCTGTTGCAAAGGAGAGCCAACATTCCTCAGAATCTGCCATGCTGGTTGCAACCAGCACCACCAAGGATGAAAAATAGCTCTGTCTAATGTCATTCCGAACGCAGCATAGCGAAGTGAGGAATCTAGGGCCTACCATCCTTGTTAATGGCATGGGTCCTAGATTCCTCGTCGTCCTTCAGAGAAGGACTTCCTCGGAATGACATGCGGGCAACGCTGGATGGCTATTTGCCACAAAAATAGGGGCGTCAGGCACGCCTCCACCAGGCCCTCTACCTGAAATACTCCATCGCTAGGCACCGATGCCTCCTTTCCTCCTTTGGGAGTAGGCCCACACCTGTTGTTACTTATGTATTGACATATGTTAATACATCGGTTAAGATATGAGCCATCAGGAGGCACTAGAGTCGTATGGAACAGGGTCGCATCAAGGAACTCCGGGTTCGCCTGGACCTATCGCAGGAGAGGTTTGCTCGTCACTTGGGAGTCTCCCTGCAAACGGTAAGGCGCTGGGAGAGCGGCCTGACCAAGCCTATTCCCATCATCAAGCTGAAGCTGGAGGAGCTGCTGAGGGAAGTGGGCGAGAACCGTCAGGGAGAAGGAGGTACCCCTATGAGAAGAGAAAAGAAACAGAGTGCAGGGGGGGGCGATCTTGGACTGGGAGGAGTGTTCAAGAGTATGGGTAGCCTCCTCGACCTCGCCGCCAAAATGACCGAAGAGGGCCATGAAGAGGCTACTCAATCCGGGGAATTCGAAGCCATGGGCGGCAAACTCAAAGGGGTCTACGGCTTCAGCATCCGAATTGGACTGGGAGGAACGCCGGTCATTGAGCAGTTTGGGAATATCCAGGAGACAGAAACGGGACCGGTGATAACAGAGACAAGGGAACCACTGGTGGATGTGATGGATGAAGGAGGCCGTCTGGTGGTCATAGTTGAACTCCCCGGTATTGAGGAGCAGAACATCCAATTGAAGGTGGAGGGTGACATGCTGGACATCTCCGCCTCCACCCGAGACAGAAGCTATCAAAAAGAGGTCTTACTGCCTTGGGCCGTGGACCCGAAGACCCTGGAGTCCTCATACAGGAACGGTGTCCTGGAGATAAGGATGGCCAAGGAGTAAATGTGCAGACTGACTTTCTTAGGTAGCGTACTATGACAACAGAAACACAACATCTCACCTTCAGCGTAGCCGAGGCACTGCCCAAGGATGTGGGCAGGGGCATGGCCCGGATGGACCCCCAAGATATGTCACGGCTGGGGGTCCAGGTAGGAGATATCATCCAGGTGGCTGGCAAACGGGCCACCGCCGTCAAAGTCATGCCAGCCTATGCGGAGGACCGAGGCAAAGGGACACTCCAGGTAGATGGCATCGTTCGGGAGAATGCCCAGGTGAGCCTGGGGGAGCAGGTCCAGGTTCAAGGGACACCCTTTGAAGAGGCAGGTGAGATCGTTCTGGCCTCCTCCACGCCCTCCAGGGCTTTTGTGCCTGGGAGAGACGCCAAGTACCTGGGACGTATTCTGGAGGGACTACCCATAACCCAGGGAGATAGGGTCAGGGCTACCCTCTTTGGCAGCCGCTACCAGGAGTTCACAGTTGACCACACCACCCCAGAGGGCATTGTGATCGTTGGGCCTCGCACCCTCATCAAGGTCAAAGGTGAAGGCGCCCCTGCAATGGAGAAGAGCGGCGTTACCTACGAGGACATCGGAGCGCTAGGCAAAGAGGTCCAGAAGATACGGGAAATGATCGAGCTCCCCCTGAAATACCCGGAGCTCTTCGAGCGGCTGGGGATAGAGGCTCCCAAAGGGGTTCTGCTGCACGGGCCGCCAGGCTGTGGCAAGACCCTTATTGCCCGTGCGGTGGCTAACGAGACGGACGCTGCTTTCTTCCACGTCAGCGGGCCCGAGGTCATCCACAAGTTCTATGGTGAAAGCGAGGCGCATCTGCGGGCCATCTTCGATAAAGCCAGCGACAAGGCGCCAGCCATCGTCTTCATCGATGAGATTGACGCCATCGCCGCCAAAAGGGAGGAAGTCCGAGGCGACCAGCAGGTGGAAAGGCGGGTGGTGGCGCAACTCTTGGCCCTCATGGACGGCCTCAAGTCCCGAGGCCAAGTCATGGTCATCGCCGCCACCAATATTCCGCAGGTGCTGGACCCGGCGCTGAGAAGGCCCGGGCGGTTCGACCGTGAAATAGCCATAAGTGTGCCTGACAAGAATGGGCGACTGGAGATACTACAGATTCACTCCCGGGGGATGCCCCTGGCTTCCGGTGTAAGCCTGCAAAGGCTGGCGGAGATCACCCACGGCTTCATCGGGGCAGACCTGGAGGCGCTGTGCCGCGAGGCTGCTATGACCACCTTGCGGCAGGTCATGCCACGAATCCAGCTCGATGCCGACTGTGTCCCTTACGAGGTGCTCTCGGAGCTTGAGGTCACCATGGATGACTTCCTGGAGGCCCTCAAGGAGGTGGAGCCTTCTGCTATTAGGGAGGTCTTTACCGAGATCCCCGACGTAGGGTGGGACGGTGTTGGGGGTCTGGAGGATGTCAAGCGCGTGCTCATGGAAACCATCGAGTGGCCTCTAAGATACCCCGGACTGTTCGCTCAAGCCCAGACCAGTCCGCCCAGAGGGATCTTGCTTACCGGGCCTCCAGGCACGGGCAAGACCCTCTTGGCCAAAGCGGTGGCCAGCCAGAGCGAAGTGAACTTCATCTCCGTCAAGGGCCCTTCCCTGTTATCTAAGTGGGTAGGCGAATCAGAAAAGGGTATCAGGGAGGTGTTCAAGAAGGCGAAGCAGGCGAGCCCCTGTATCGTCTTCTTCGATGAGATTGATGCCCTCACCCCAGCCCGGGGAACCGGGGGCGACTCCCATGTCACCGAGCGCGTCATCAGCCAGTTCTTGACCGAGTTGGACGGCATTGAGGAGCTCAAGGGAGTGACAGTGCTGGCCGCCACCAACCGCCCGGACATTATCGACCCCGCCCTGCTGAGGACAGGCCGGTTTGATGTTCATCTGGAGCTGCCCATGCCCGATCAAAAGTCACGCCGGGATATCTTCGGCATTCACATACGAGGCAAGCCACTAGGCAGCGATGTGGATCTAGATAGGCTGGCGGACACAACAACAGGGCTAGCTGGGTCGGACATAGAGGCGATCTGCCGGAGGGCATCTATGCTTGCCATCCGGGAGTTTGTGAGCAGCGACGCATCGGGTTTCACATACCCGAATGTGGGCAGCTTCAACGTGGTCGCCAGGCATTTTGATCAGGCGATTCAAGAGATGGGCGGACGGGCAAGATGAGGCGGCTTCTATACATTCCCATTATGCATGACCAAGCGGACATGGGCGGCCTTGGTGCGGCTCTCGCCCAGAAGACTGCCGCTCTTACTGGAGAACGGCGTTGGGCAATTCATAAGGAAACGGTGCACAAGTTTTGGGGAACCGTGGCTACCTATCTCCGCTCCTTTGATCCACGCCACCTAAAGCTGTACCAGGACGGCCTGCCCATTGGCGGCAAGATGGCATGGCGGGTCGCGGAGGAGGCAGCGCAGAAGGGCAGCAAGAACTACCGGCTCGTCTTGGACTTGCTCCACAAAGGCTCAGAACTTCGACAGACTGAGGACCCTCGCCTGCTTTTGCAAGAGCATGAGAACATCCGGAGGTCTGTGCAGCACGAATCGGCGGGGGCAGAGCGCTGTAGCTGTAGCGCCCAGCATTACCAGTTGAAAGCGGATCGCCTGACAAGTGAGCGGGATCAAGTCATAGCCGAGACTATCAACACAACGCTGAAAGAAAGTGAAGTGGGCGTACTCTTTATCGGGGCTGACCACGACGTGGTGTCTCGCCTGCAAAAAGATATTTCGGTAACAGCGGTCAAGGATCCCGAACAGGTGATGGCCTACTTTGAAGAGCTGTTCCGTGGCCAAGACGAAAAGAGGTTGGCAGCGCTTGCTGAGAACCTAACATCTCCTATTATCCTTTCCTAGTGTAGTGTACGCCAAATAGCTTGACAATAAATAGGTTTCGCCGCCCGTGTACTATAAAGTGGATTATTGTAAAGCCAATAGCGAGACACTACACTAGCAGCCCTGCCTGCATATTTAGCCAGCCTTCAACCTCTTCCACACTGACACCCTCCCGTCGTGAGATGAACCCTGCAAGCGAGGGGGTCTATGTCCCCCGAGCGGGTGCCTATCATCAACCCCTCTAGCGGGGTCAAATCCATCGACGTATCCACGGACCGCCCCCCAGCCACGGCACACGCGGAGCAACCATTCCCCAACTGAAGGGTGATGAGCTTGACGTCAGCGAGGCGCTTGCCGACTAATGCGGCATACCGTTGGGACATATATCGGTGGGCAATGCCGTGAAACCCGTACCGTCTAACATTGTGTCGCCCGGCCAGCTCCTCGGCAATGGGATACCTGGCAGCTCGCTCAGGCATTTGGCTATGAAATGCCGTGTCGAAGACGGCCACCATCGGTGTCCCTGAACTGAGGATATCCCTGGCGGTCCGGATGGCCAGAAAGGAGGGCCGATTGTGGAGTGGGGCGAGATCGGTAACTGCCCCCAGGTCAGCGATAACCTTATCGTCGATCTGTACGGGCTGGGTGAAGTGACGGCCCCCATGGACGACGCGGTGGCCGACGGCGTTTAGCGCCCCGTCTGTGAGAACACCGGCCGAACCGAGCCGATCAAAGACCAGGTGCGTTACTGCCCCGTGATCGCCGACCTCGTAGTTCCTTGTGAGGGATGCCCCGTTCGCCGCTGTGAAGTGGCAGCTGCCAGAATATCCAATCCTGTCGGCGATGCCTTGGGCGAGCTTCATCCCAGTCACGTCCGGCGGTGCTGCCTCGACGACCTGAAACTTGAGTGTTGAGCTACCACAGTTGAATATCAGTATCTTCATCACTTATCCGATGGAGATGAGTCGGCGTTTGCGCTCCAGACTACCCCCAAAGCTACTCTCCATCAGTTCAGCATTCGCTTCGTATATGGCAGCCTGGGACCCTGGAACTTTCCTGGCCGGCTCGGATGCGGGGAAAAAGCACCGAAAACACTAGCGCTATCAAGAGCAACCACATTCTTGTCTCCCTCCCAGTCTCCTTCAGCTTGGCTTGCTCAGCTCATCCTGAGGGCTGTTCGGGTAAGATCTGCGCAATCTCCAGCACTCTGAGGACATCGCCTCGGGTGAGGAGGCCGACGGGCTTCCCGTTGTCCAGAACCACCAGTTGACGCACGTCATCGGAAATCATTCGGCGTAGGGCTACCTCCAGCGGCTCTTCTGGCTGGGCCGTTATCACCTGGGAAGCCTTCTTCATGATCGCGGTTACCCAGTTCTTGAGACGCTCTTCGGCAGGGAGCGCCTTGACATCCGACAGGGTCACCAGGCCGTGGAACGTACTGCCAAGAGCAATGACATAGGTCCTCTGGAACTCCTTGGTGATGTAGTCGTCGACCAAGCTCTGTACGGTGATTCCTGGTGGAACGACAGGGAAATCCTCTTCCATAGCATCGCGGACGGTCTTGCCCGAGAGAGCTCTGGCCGTAACCTGCTGGCGTCCGAAGGAAGACGCCGCAGATTGGATGAACCACCCTATGAAGACAAACCAGAGCCCGGTTGTCAGGCTGGCTACGAAGACAAAGTAGACTCCCAGTGCAATAAAGCCGAAGCCTGCCAGTGCTCCGGTGGTACTGGCTATCGCGTTTGCTTTCTCCAGGCTCCCTGTAGCCTTCCAGACAAGGGATCGGAGTACTCTTCCTCCATCTAGAGGAAAGGCCGGCAGCAAATTGAACACACCCAGGACAAGGTTGATGAAGGCAAGATAGCTTGCGAGGGCGTGAAGCTGAGGATTTGTCCCCGAGGTTGCGGCGAACAGCCCCCAGAAGATGGCCGCCAGCACAAAGCTGGTAAGCGGTCCTGCTATGGACATCCAGAACTCTTCGCTAGGATTGGCGGACTCCTCCTCGATCTCCGATACGCCACCTAGAAAGAACAAGGTTATCCCTCTGACTTTCCTCCCTCGCGAGGTAGCAACAAGAGAGTGGCTGAGCTCGTGGATGAGCACGGAAACGAACAACAACGCGCTTGCCGCAGCCCCTACGCCCCAATAGGTGTTCGTGCTCCAGCCCGGGTATTCATCCGGCAGGTAACTGCTGGCCAAAGACCAGGCGATCAGAAGGAAAATGAAGATCCACGAAAAATGCACCCCAATGCTAATTCCAAACAGTCGGCCCAACTGCACAACGCCTGACATATGTTCCCTCCTGGTTACCTCCTACACTGGAGGCGGCTTGGACATGATAATCAGTTGGCTTCCCCTCTTTTCCAGCCACACTTCGTGCTGCAGGGCAAGTAAAAGCTGGAAGACACGCTCCCAGGGAAATGTCGAGGGGTTAGCAATCCCTATCTCAAAGCCTCCATAAGCCAGATTGACATCGCCTGTGGCTCCGATTGCCGAACACAATAGGTCTGGGATATCTGTGCCCATGCTAGTGTAGTGTCTCGCTATTGGCTTTACAATAATCCACTTTGTAGTACACCGGTGGCGAAACCTATCTATTGTCAAGCTATTTGACGTACACTACGCTAGACGCTAGGTGTAGGCGACGGTTTCTGCTCCTCAACCGTCGCGGGAGCTTGCTCCTCTACTGCGGTCTCAACCCTCCGCAGTGAGGGTATGGCAATCAGAATACCCACCACCAGGGCCACCGTAATGGCTGCCATCGCCGCTGTGGCCTGGGCGGGGCCAAATACCTGGGCGCCGGCGCCCAGGAGGACCATCCCCGCGGGGCCCAGGCCCAAGGCGATCATGCGAATGCTCAGAACCCGTCCCCGTATGTAGTCCGGGGAGATTACCAGGACCAGGGTGAAGTTGCTGGTCATGAATATCTGGAAAAGAAATCCCACTAACAGGGCGAGGATCAGGGAGAGCAGGTAAACGGTGGAGATGGCGAACAAGACTATAAACGCCCCAAGACCGATGCCGCCCGTGAGCATTAAGACCCGCATCTGTTTGGGGTTGCTCAAGGAGGCCACGGTAATGGAGCCCACAATGGCCCCCGCTCCGCCCATGGCACCCAGCCAGCCGAGTCCACTGGGTCCAACATCGAGGATGTCCCGAGCGAAGACGGGAAGCAGGGTCTGGTAAGGCATGGCAAAGACGGTGGTGGCCAGGCCCATGAGCATCAGACCTATCAGTATGCTGTTTCGTCGCACGTAGCCCAGACCTTCGGTGATATTTTCTAAAATAGACCCACGAGGGGCCCCCTGTGCCCTGGGCCTGGTTGCGGGTATCTTCAGGTTCAGAAGAAGGACCAGAGCCGGGACGAGCATTACGCAGGATGCAATAAATGGGACTCCCAATCCATAGGCGTTGATGAGATAGCCTGCCATGGCAGGTCCCACGAGCTGTCCGGAGCTGAAGACAGTGGTGTACAGGGCCACTCCGCTTGCAATGTCCCGGTGGGCGACCAGGTTGGACACCGTTGCTGCCCTGGCCGGCATCCCCAGGGCAAAGACGATGCCGTGGAGGATGGTGAGGGCGAATACGTGCCACACCTGAACGACGTCTGTAAGGATCAACACGGCCTGGGCCAGGATGATCATCAGGCTGAATACGTCACTGGCAATCATGACCAGTCTTCGGTTCATCCGGTCGGCAATGACCCCCCCATGGAGGGAGAATACGAGCATGGGAGCCATCCCCACAGCGTTGACAGCTGTTACCAGAAAGGCCGAGTCGGTCATATCCAGGACCAGCCACCCACGAGCGATCATCGTCATGAAGAAGGAGACAATGGAGGCCACGGACGCGCCCCAGAAGAGGCGGAACTGGAGGGAGGCGAAGGCTCGAAGGGGGCCTCTACCAGAAGGGGCCAGGTTTCCGTTTATGGGTGGCTGAGCAATGTTGGGGTTTATGGGACGTCCTCGCTTTCGGAAGTAAGGGGGAACTGCCTGCCTACTTGGACCCGGGCAGGGCTGCATTCCAGTATACGTCCTGCTAGCTGAAGGTCAACACCATTCATCCCAATTGAGAACCTTGAGCCTGGAGCGAGCTTTAGCTCAAAGATTGAAGGCACACCACGGGCTCTCTAGCCAGAAGTTCCCGAAGGATACCGAAGTCCGGCAGGCCCAACGTTTGGGCTATCGCCTCGTCAATGGCCCGCCTCGTGGGGTCGGAGGCCATCTGGGGGAAGGGGAGAAGGGATTGCTGGCACAACCGATCGTATGCGGCAACAAGGGCCTGCTTTTGCGCCGGGGCCAGTGCGCGCACATCCAGCACCGGCATGGCTGTCAACACGGGTTTCTTGAAGTCTACCCATGCACCCTCTGTCTCTTCTCTGTGTGCCCAGAGTACGAGAAGACCGAGGGTTGAGGTAAGCCAGAGGACCAGAGTTCTCTCATCCTCCTCGCTCTCCTCCTGCAGGGCCAGGGGCCACCAGACGTTGGAGAGCACGGGCTTGTCCAATCGCACGGCGGCTACGCGCTGCGTGTTGTTCCTCAAACGCTCGGCAAGTAGAATGCGCCCAGCCCTGGGCCAGAGGACGTGAGCCTGCCGGAGGGGGCGTCGCTCTCTTGCTCGCGGAAGTGGTGAGAGATGGCGGTTGGGGAATTGGGCCAAGGTGGTCATTGTTGAAGCATCGTGACCCCAAAAGGCGGGATAGGGAGTCTCAACTCCTGCTAATTGGAACCCATCGTGAATATCCCGTCTGTCCGGGCCTAGCGTGCCTAGTTGTCCCAGGGGGCACAGCGTTATCTTTGTTTCGCCAGGAAAACCAGGCAGCCTGAGCTTACCCCGTGCCAGATGGTGAGCGGCTCTCACCAAGTCAGCCTGGGCAAAGGCGCAGGACGGCATCCAGGAGCCATCGCGAAGTTCCGCCCAGGGCACGGACACGGCCTCGCCGAATTTGACGTCCCCCAGCATAATGTCCAAGGCTCCCTGACCCTCTTTCACATCAGGGGGGTGACCGCCGCGAGCAAGGGCATGAGCGATGCTGAGGGCTTCGACGGCGGTGGTAGGGTTTTTCCACAGGTTGACGCAGACGGTATTCTCTGTCACGGGTGGTGGGGTTGCCCCAGAAGCGTCCAACTTCCGAGCCACCACCAGCGCCTCGCTCAGGTCTGTGTTATCCGAGAAGTTCCAGCGTGCGGGGTCATGGCTGACAATCAGGTACTCAAGCTGGTACCGCAGGCGAAACAGGTTCCGGGTCTTCTCCCAGGCAACGCCGGAGAGGAGGGCCTTGGGTAGCACCAGGGCCATGCGCCCTCCAACCTTCAGGTGGAGGTCTCCAGTGGCAACGAAGACAGAGCCCAGCCCGGCAGTGCCGCTGGCGTGGATAGTGCGCCTCTGAAGGAGTTGGGCCATGTCCCGTTGCATGGGGCGGCGTTCGGCATCGGGGAGGGAGCCAAACAGGAGGTTTCCACCCACGCTGCGTGTAAATGGCGGGTTCATCACGCAGAGGTCCAGGTCGGGGAGGCTGGCGAATTGCTGGCTGACATCCCCTGTGGCAGTTACCTGTCCGGGGGCAACAGATGCCCCAAAGAGGTCTGTGGTGATGGGCGGGGCGAAGTCCCTGAGGAACTCGATGCTGCCCAAACGACGATGTTCGCCCCCCAGGGGTAGGTTCCACAAGTGCATCGCTCTGAACGTGACCTCTGGGGCGCGCAGGGCTAACGTTGAGGCTGTCAGGTGCAGGGCAGACAGCAGAACGTCGTATCCATAGATGGTGTCCTCCATCAGCATGCGAGAGAGAATGTCCATCTTGGGTTGCGTGTGTGAGGCAGCGCAGGCGCGGAGATAGTTGTCGGTAATCGCCTCTGCGGTTGCCATTAACAGCGTCCCCGTGCCGCAGGCCAGGTCACCCACGCGCAAGAAGGAGAGCTGGCCCAGGTCACCCCAGTCTTTGGCCCAACGGGCGGGGTCAAGGGCCACTTTGAGAAGAAGCGTTGCGGCTGGCACGGAGGTGTAGTAGGTTCCCAGGTATTTAGCTTCTGCCAGGAGCGTGTGATACACGCGTCCCATGAGGTCGTGGCGGAGGGCGGCGCGCTGGCGGACAATGTCCAGGGCAGTCTGCGCCAGCGAGCGGAGCGCCGCGTCCACATCAGGGTTCGCGGGAAGAGCCAGGAGAAGTTGATGGCTGGCATGAAATATGGGGTGGTAGTTGATTTGATTGACAATATCGTCCCAGTGGTCGACGAAGGCCGAGACTGCATCGGAGGCCTGGAGAGTCTGCCGCAAGTGCTGCACACGGGCTTCGTAATCAGCCAACACCTCCTGGAAGACCATCGCGTTGACGATGGTGAGGCTGGCAATGCGGGCCACAGACTCACTCCTCTGTGTACGGGAGCGTGTGCTCATTCCTCGTCCTCTTCCTCCCTGCTTCTTTGTCGCCTGGGAGCTTCACCGATGCCGAGAATCTCCGCGGCCCGCTGGACAGCGGCTGGGGTGTTGAAAGCGGCGCGAGCGAAGTCATTGACTCCTGCGCCCAATGCTTCGACGGCCCGGGCTACCACATCCTCCTCGACAAGTTGATGGAAAGTACGGTTCAACAAGTCTGTTAAGTAATCGAGGCTACCTTCAATCCAGCCACTCTGGCCCGCTTCGCTACAGACGGCAATTCGGAACGTAGATTTGGACAGGGAATCCGCGAGCTCCTGAAAAGGAATCTGGCGGAGATTTGCCTGATAGAGAACAGCGACACCGATGTGGGCAATTCCCTTGTCAACACGTTCCTGGGCCTGTCTGAGGGCATTCTCTGCTGCATCGGGCTGGTCGTCTACCTTGCCCTCAATAACCGTGCGCAGGCCCCGGAACACTACAAGCACATCGGGAATGTGGCGGCGGCCGCGGCCATCAATAACTTGCCGGAAGGATTGCTCTGGCGCGGTGACTACGCCACGCTCGTGAAGTAGCAACGCCAAAAGGACGTTGAAGACCTCTTCGCGGTACCGGCCAGTAGTCATCAATTCCTCCTAGCCATAAAACCTGGGTATGCCCTCAAGGGGATTCGAACCCCTGGTCTCCACCTTGAAAGGGTGGCGTCCTGGGCCTGGCTAGACGATGAGGGCACGTTCCTGGTCCGGGGAGGAGTCATCTCAACAGATTCGTGGGGCTGCGCAAGAATACACCCCACTAGGGATAGAGCGCCAGCTGCTCCAGCCCCTCCGTCTCCGGCAAATCGAGCATGATGTTCATGTTTTGAATAGCTTGCCCCGCCGCGCCCTTCACCAGGTTGTCCAGGCAGCTTATCACCATCAGACGGTTGGTGCGCAGGTCCACGGTAGGGTATACGATGCAGTTGTTGTTTCCCAGGGTATGCTTGGTCATGGGTGACGAGTCCACCACTTGCACAAAGGGCTCGTCCCTGTAGAAGCTCTTGTAGAGGGCCCTTACCTCCTCAATGCCAGAGGGGCCCGATGCGATGGCTCCATCCTTCAGAGTGGCGTAGCAGGAGCTCAGGATGCCCCGTGTCATAGGGATCAGATGGGGCAGGAAGGTGACCCTGGGCTCAAAGCCGGAGCCGAAGCGGCGCAGCTCCTGGATAATCTCCGGCAGGTGGCGATGTCCATTCACCGCGTAAGCGGAGACGTTCTCGTTTACCTCGGAGAAGTGGGTCGTGAGGCTCAGGCCACGGCCGGCCCCGGAGACGCCGGACTTGGCGTCAATGATGATGTCCTCGTGGATGAGGCCCTCCTTGATGGCGGGGGCCAGGGCCAGGATGGCTGCCGTGGGATAGCAGCCGGGGTTGGCTATCAGCGTGGCTGCCCGTATCTCCCCACGGTTCAGCTCTGAGAGGCCGTAGACCGACTCTTCCAGGAGGGATGGCTTGGGGTGTGCCACCCCGTACCACTTCTCGTACTCCGACGCATCCTTAAGGCGGAAGTCGGCGCTGATGTCTATGGACTTGATGCC
>JBDRIA010000050.1:0-17038 GCA_043816345.1 Chloroflexota bacterium | reverse complement strand
TGAGGACTGCCGTCGAGCACCTATACCCATCCATCCTGCAAAAAACCATCAGCCGATACCTGCTTTCAGACATCCTCAAACAGCTTAGAGTTGACGAGGACGATTTCTTACAAGCTATAGGTCGAAAGTGATTTCTGCCATCTCAGCGTCGACCCGGTGAACCAATGCCTGGCCCCTGTGCCTGGCTATCTGGTCTAAGAGCCACCCACATGTTCAACAGACTGAAGTCCGTATCAAGAAGTCTCAAGCGGGAGATTAACGTGTACCGACTGGTGCTGAAGGATAGCCGGACACCCTGGCCCGCCAAGCTGCTCCTCGGCATGGCCATCGGCTACCTTCTTCTGCCCTTTGACATTATTCCGGACTTCATACCTATCATCGGCCAGCTGGATGATGTTATCATTGTGCCAGCACTGGCTATCGTGGCGCTCAAGATGATTCCCAAAGGCGTTATCGAAGATTGCAGGGCCAGGGCTAGAAATACGTAGAGATATGCTTCAAATCACAGCATCCATCCAGTCCATCATAGAGCGGGCCCTGGTGGAAGACCTGGGACCCGGGGATATCACCACGGACTCCCTCATTCCGCCGGACATCCGTGGCCTGGGGACAGTAATAGCCAAGGTGTCGGGGGTCATCGCCGGGCTGGAGGTGGCCCTAGAGGTCTTCCGGCAGGCCAGTCCCTCTGTGGAGACCCGGGTGCTCATGGCCGACGGCTCCGAGGTCGCCCCCGGGGATGCAGTGGCCGAGATAGAGGGGAGCATAGGTGGCATTCTCAGGGGCGAGCGGGTGGCCCTCAACTTCTTGCAGCGTCTCAGCGGCATTGCCACGGAGACATCCCGGTACGTAAAGGCCGTCGAAGGCACAAAAGCCCATATCATAGACACTCGCAAGACCGTTCCCGGACTGCGAGAGCTGGAGAAGTACGCCGTTCGAGTGGGCGGAGGCCGCAACCACCGCTACAACCTGGCCGACGGCATCCTCATTAAGGACAACCACATCGCCGCTCTGCGAGCCCGAGAGCTTACCATGGAGGACATAATCCGACGTGCCAGGGAGAATGCACCCCACACTCTACGCATAGAGGTGGAGGTGGAGACGGTAGACGAAGCCCGGGAGGCCCTGGAGGCCCGCGCCGACACCATTCTCCTGGACAACATGTCCCTGGAAGAGATGCGACAGGTGGTGACCCTGGTCCAGGGCAGATGCCTGCTGGAAGCCTCTGGGGGCATCAACCTGGGGACGGTCAGGGCCGTGGCTGAGACGGGGGTGGACCTCATCTCCGTGGGCGCGCTGACCCACTCTGTCCGGGCCCTCGACATTAGCCTCGACATGAAATAGCCACTCGTTGGGACGTACCCTGCGAGCTGTTGCCTGATTCTCTCCACACTGGCTGGCACGTATGCTTCACCTCAGTGTCCTTCGGCTAGTGCCACCAGACCCCGGAAAGCTCAAGGTCTCTGTTCTCGTCCGGTAGATTAGTGCACATGACCTCCTCTCGTTGGTTATGCCACAGGGTAAGGAACTGGTGGGATGTGAGATAGCCCAGGGCCTGGTGGGAGCGGATGGTATTGTAAGTGCCCCCCAGGCCAGGAGGGCTTGATTGAGTGAGGCGATCTCCAGGTCGCCGTCATAGACTTCATAGGACTCCTCGGTGCGAGTACGCTGGGTCTGCTCCACACACCCGTGGAGTTCGGGGGAAGGGGGCGGTAAGACAAAGAGACGTATGTCCCGCACCTGAGAGGCCTCCTCAAAGGCCACATGAAACTCACTGCCCCCATCTACCTGGAGGGCCCGCACCGGGAAGGGGAAGCCGGCTACCATACAACGGAGGAGGTCACCTCCCTGAGCACTGGTGAGCCGGGACGCCAGGGCAGTCTACCGCCAACTCTCTGGGCCGGCGCAGCCTCTTCTGGTGCCACCGGACCACCTTTCGGGGCCGTAGAGGCTCCCTCAGTCTATCGTCAGGGGCAACGCTGTTGCCCGGAACGCCATACGAACGAGAAGACGATCGCTCCAGATCTCTCTGGAAAACCTACTGAGACAGGCACTATCAGAATGAAACTGAGTCCCCAGAGAAACATACCTCAGCCACGCATCAGGAAATCAAGCAAGGCTCTATTATCCGTGAGTCCGTCAATTGGAGAGAAGTGATTGAACACGTAATGTCCAGATGCAATCTCATCCGCCTGGGTTTTTGACACCCAAAGGGCGAATCCAATTATGATACCGACGACGAGGCAGAGGGGAGCCAAATCCTATATAATCATAACGCCGCGAAAGCTATTAACCCTTAGATTAGAAAGGAAATTCACATGGAGTACCGACAGCTTGGCCCATCCGGGCTTCAGGTCTCTGCCGTTGGCCTGGGCACCAACAACTTCGGAGGCAGAATAGATGAGGAGAGGTCCATCACGGTGGTCCGCAGGGCCATCGAAGAGGGCATCAACTTCATAGACACGGCCAATAGCTACGGCAGAGGCCTATCAGAGGAGCGAATAGGGAAGGCAGTCAAGGACATCCGCAGCCAGGTCCTTATCGCAACCAAGGTAGGCAACCCCATGGGAGACGGCCCCAACACTCGGGGAGCCTCCCGTCACCACATCATGCAGCAGGTGGAGGGCAGCCTTCGCTGGCTCCAGACCGACTACATCGACCTTCATCAGATACACCGCCCCGACCCCAATACTCCTATAGAAGAGACCCTGCGCGCCCTGGACGACCTGGTGCATCAAGGCAAGGTGCGCTACATAGGTTGCTCCAACTTCTCCTCCTGGCAGACGTGCGAGGCAATCTGGACATCCAGAGCGCTGAACCTGACCCCCTTTGTCTCTGTCCAGCCTGAGTACAACATGCTGAATCGGAGCATTGAGCGGGAGCTGGTCCCCTTCTGCCACGCCTACAACATCGGGATACTCCCCTTCGTACCCCTGGCCAGCGGGTTCCTCACAGGAAAGTACCGGCAGGGAGAGCCTATCCCAGAAGACACTCGACTCGCCAGCAACACCCGAGCCCAGGAACAGACTCTCAACGAAAAGAACTTTGCCGTGCTGTCCCGGCTGGAAAACTTCGCCGAGGAGCGAGGCCACCCCATGGTGGAGCTGGCCATCGCCTGGCTGCTGGGCAACTCCGCGGTGAGCTCAGTAATCGCCGGGGCTACTAGGCCGGATCAGGTGATAGCCAACGCCAAGGCCGCCGATTGGCACCTCACCCCGGAGGAGATGAAAGAGCTCGACGATATCCTACAGGGCGGCGACTGAAGACACGCCATGCCGAATACTCCGAGAGGCTGACGCGACCTGCGCGACGGTGTGCGGATGGCGTGTAACGCCTATCTGCACAGCCCGGGAAAGGCCGAGAGCCTTGGGATAGATGAGGAGGCATTCATCGCGGTGCCGAGTGTCGGGTAGACGGCGCTGGCTTCCGAGGCTGGATGGCATCAAGAGTCCTAAGCTGGCCCTTGCCTGCGCCCGGCCCAAGAGCCGCCATACAATGTCTTGAGCAGCCACCCAAGAACGTTTCTGGGGTTGTCCTAGTGAGGAGCCACCACCTCGCCTGCAACAAAAACGAGCACCACCAAGCCAATCGCCGACGCCAAGAACACTAGAACAGACCGGTCTCGCCACATCACAATGCCAAACACTCCCACCAAGAGTGCGAGTATGGCACATCCGGCCGCGAGCAGAAACGGAATGGAGAGCAACAAGTTGTCCCAAAACGTCTCGCCACCCCGCTGACCAGATGCCACCAGCCCGAGAAACAGCAGAAACAGCAAAATGAACCCGGCCCCCAGACCAACCGACCACCATCCTGGAACTGTCTGTGGCAACAATGTCATGTCCACATCCTCCTCCCACACTGCCTTCGACCAGCCCAACCTGATTGCTAACGTATTGCTAATGAGCGCGGCTCCCTACGCGTTTCCATTCTACACCCTCTGTGCATACTCCAGCCATAGCTGACTATCTTCGAGGGCCAAATGGCGCACTCTCGGGTCACAAACGCATGCTGGCTGCCCGGCCCGTATGGAATCAAGAACTTTTGAACTGAGGCTCGGCGTACCGGTATGAGTAGTAGAAGATCCTCACTCCTCTTCTTATATAGTGGGCTCGGGCGGCGAAGCCAGTGAGATGGCTGGAAGCTATCCTGGAGGAGGTGTTCGCAATCGTTCGAGTGCCGGTTTCTCAGATGCTGCTGACTGGGCTGCCGATTCAACGTTCTTGATGGCCACGTCGATTACATGCTGAATGTAATCATCAGGGACATCAAAATCACGCAAACCTTTGATGATGTGGCATACATATTGAGCTGACGTCGCCAGCTTACTGGTTCTGCTTGCACGCTTTACAAGGAACGTAACCGCTGACTTAACCTGCCCGCCGATTTCCACATCAATATGCTGGCATTCGTAATTCCGACCTTCAATCTGAGAGAGCGTCTTCGAGCCATCTGTGGGGTTGGGGCCATTAATCTTTTCATCGGGAACCTCATAGAGGACGCCCCAAGCCTTCTGTTGTCCGCCGCGCACCAAATCAGCAGCCGCGCAGTTGTTTTTTTGGCTCCAGACATCGAACGCGATCTCAAAGCCTTCGGTAGTCTGTGCTTTGCATTTCGGCTTCGCTGCGCCGTTAAGACGGTAGGGCGAGTTTAGGCGCTCCTTGTTGCAGTTGGAGCCGTACTGAAAAACCGACTTCATGCAACTCACTCCTGTTTCGAGTTTCTCAGGTTTTAGCCCTTAAGGTGACTTGGTACTGCCCGGCCTGGATTCGAACCAGGGTTACGTGATCCAGAGCCACGCGTGCTACCGCTACACTACCGGGCAGTGCTGGACGTTTCCCAGTGTAATACCACTCTCAGCGGCGGTCAAACTGCCTTACGGTCAGAATGGCATTTTCCTTTACGACTAAGAAAAGCGCCCCAAATCGCGAAGTCCGTTTGACAGATATGGCATAATAGTATTCAGAGCTATATCCTTTCAGCCCAACTCAAAACCCAGATAGCAAATTCTACCGAGGGAGACAGCAAAGATGGCAAAAATAAAGCTGCATGCGATATCCTGGCTTAGCCGCGCCTTTGGAGCTGAGGATGCGAGCCATTTTGATACAGAGATGGAGGTGAAGGTAGGGGAGACGGTGAGGGCCCTTTTCGATAGCCTGGCCGCGCAATCGCACGATTTCGCCGAGTACATCTTCGATCGAGACCGCCAAGATCTAACCGGTCGCGTGGTAGTTGTCTTCAACGACCGCATTCTGGAGCTGGTAGATGGGTTGGACACGAAGATACAGGATGGCGATACCATCCTGCTTGTCCCGGCGTATGCTGGAGGATAGTCCGAGTGGAAGAAGTGGAAGCTAGCACACGGCATGAATGAGAGGGAGGGCTCTGCGATGGCTGGATATACAGGCAAGTATCTACGGGTGGACATGACCAATGAGAGGGTGTGGGACGAGGTCTTCGACGAGGCCACAAGCAGGGCATGTCTGGGAGGGACGGGCATAGGAGCAAAGATCCTCTACGACGAGGTGCCCCCAGGAGTTGCCTGGAACGACCCCGAGAACCGCATCATCCTTGCTTCGGGGCCGCTGGGAGGAAGCCCCATACCAGGTTCGGGTACCTTTTCGGTGGTGACCATGGGCCCCCTCACCAACGGCGCGACGGCGACCCAGGCTAATGGCTCCTTTGGGGCCTACCTGAGGTTCTGCGGGTGCGACGGCGTCATAGTGCAGGGCGCCGCCAGCCGGTGGCTCTACCTGCATATCCGAGAGGACGGCGCTGAACTGAGAGATGCCAGCCATCTGGTGGGGAAGGATACCTGGGAGACGGACGACCTCATCAAGAAGGAGCTGGGACGAAGCGAGAGTGCCATGAGCATGGCATACATCGGCCCTGCGGGGGAGAACCTGGTGAAGCTAGCAGGTATACTTTCAGACAAGGGCCATGCTGCAGGCCACAACGGGACTGGGGCTGTAATGGGTTCCAAGAAGCTGAAGGCCATCGCCGTGGACCGCGCCAGGAGCCGGCCTTCTTTCAAGGACATACGACGTCTCAGGGAGATAGGCAGCAGATTTACGGAAGAGAAGAAGGCTGACCGCGCTCAATCATTCTACTGGGGGACTCTGGAGGGTGTCCATAGCGGCGGGCTTTCAGGCACGCTCCCCGTGAAGAACTACATCACCAATACTTACGATCTCTCCCCGGAGCAGCTGGAGAAGTACAGCGCTCAGTATATCCGGGCGAATTATGAGCCCGTGAGGAACCCCTGCTGGGCCTGCCAGAGCCACCACTGCCACATGCTGACGATCCCCGAGGGGCCTTACAAGGGGGAGCCTGTAGAGGAGCCTGAGTACGAGGCTATGGCCGCTTGGGGCCCAGTCACCGGGCAAAGGGATGCCGCTGCCACCCTGGTAATCGCCAACGACGTTGAGCGCTGGGGCCTGGAGACCAACGAGATGGGGTGGCTCATGGGGCTGGTGATGGAGTGCTACGAGAAGGGCATCATCAACAGGGAGGATACCGACGGTCTGGAGATGAACTGGGGCAATGCCGACGCGACCCGGGCCATGCTGCGGAAAATCGCCTTCCGTGAGGGGTTTGGTAACACCTTGGCCGAGGGGACCATGCGCGCGGCGCGGCTCATTGGGGGAGACGCCCCCAACATGGCGGTGCACACCATGAAGGGCAACTCCCCCAGGGGACACGACCATCGACTGGCCTGGCTGGAGATGTTCGACACCTGTTCCTCCAGCACGGGTACCATTGAGAGCCATCGAAGTCAGACGCCCCGTGAGCTGTACGGCATACCGGAACAGTTCGATCAGTTCAACCCCGATGCGGTGGTCAACTTCACGGTGAAGGCCAAGCCGGCGATGCAGTTTGAGGACTCCCTGGGGGTATGCCGTGCATGCACCAATCTCCAGACGTTGGATGAGATCGAGGCGTTGAAGGCATCTACCGGGTGGGATGACTTCACCTTTGAGGAGGCCAAGCAGGTGGGGCTGAGGATCGCCAACCGGCTCAGGGCCTTCAACCTGAGACACGGAATCAGCCCGGAGCTGGACAGGCCCTCGCCCAGATACGGCTCGGTGCCTGTGGACGGGCCTGCTCAGGGGGTAGGCATCATGCCCCACTGGGACAAGATGATTCGCGACTACTACGCGGGAATGGGCTGGGACCCGGAGACCAGCAAGCCCCTGCCGGAGACCCTGGAGAAGCTGGGACTGGAGCAAGTAGCCGCCGATCTCTGGAAATAGGTCCGACTTGGCACAGGGCAGCCCCTTGTCAGCAATGGGCCGGTAAGAAGGTGGGGCCTACGCACACCATTCAGTACTGTAGACAGAATTGGCCCCGGTACGCCTTCCAGGATAGCCGCAGGGTGAATCGTTGTCCTACCCTTGGGGAGTGGTAACTGATCTCAGGGAACGAGCAAGCCCGTCTCTCTCAGGTCTGGCGAGCCCTCGCTGTCCGGGTGCAAACCTGATACCAAGCGACTCATGGCCATACCCTTGATGGTCTCAGCATAAGTGTCCAGGGACTGGATACGCGAGGTTACGTACGCCTGTATGGACTCGGGAGCCAGGCCCACCAGGTAGTTGTACAGCTCCAGGGACGCCTCCGCTCCTAGCTGCCTCTGTGCAGTCATCTCCTGTTTCAGATCTACTAGGTTCGGGTCGTCCAGCACGGCCAGCCACTGCAGCAGGTATCCTAGGAGGTGCTCGTCCTGGCTGGGGTCTGCAAACCAGGAGTTGAATCGGGTTTCAATCAAGTTCCGGAATCCCTGATAATCCGGGTATTCCAGCAGGGTCAGACCCGTAAACGCCTCCAACTCTAGCCAGAAGGCCCTCTCAAACTGCTGGGCCTGGGCCTCCTGAATGGCATGACGGTAGTAGGAAGCAGTGGCGCCATCGTCCTGGGCGGAGTTCAGAAATCCCTGGCGCATGTGGCCCAACTCGTGAGCCAAGCATCCAATGACATCGGCGAGACCGCGCTCCGCATCAACGACCACCGCGACTTTCCCAAACCGTGAACCCTTCAGGCCCAAAGCCGTCGTTTTTGTTTTCTCTCGTTTTGCCAGAAGTTCAGCATACTCTGACTGTTCATTGAGGGCAAACCTTTCGGCGTAGCTGTCGTCTATCCACGCCAGGTAGTCCCTATGGGTAAGAAGATATATATCGACTCGCTCGTCCAGGAGACTCTTGCCAGTCAGGAGGTAGTATCCGGCGTCGGCGACCTCCAAGACCTCTCGGGTGTGGTCATGTCCCTCCGGACTCAGGGCAGGCTCTCGGGTATCGATAATGACCTGTAGATTGGCCAGTTTCTGCTGAAGCTCCTGGCTGCTGTACACAATGGGTTCGGGCATATCGACTGTGCCCGCTACCCATACCAGGGTCTCCTGGTAAACGTTGTCACCCTCGTCGGCTTCCTCTACCGCGTTATCCGGGTCTATGACCATCTTCAGGGTGTGTGGCCCCTCGGTTATCTGGGTCCGGTTGGCAAGCCCATCCCAGTCTGCAAACCACAAGAGCTGATTTGGCTCCATGCCTTCTGGAAAATCGAATGTATGGACTATCTCGTCGTCAAAGTAAAGGTCGACGGAAAAGGATGCAGGAGTCTCAACGATGCTCTCGTTATGTACCACTACGTCTATGAATGGCGTTCTATCTACGGTCAGGAGGCTGTCCAAGAACGTCTCCTCCTGATGAGAGACGATGATAGGCCCATCCCATCCCAATCTCCATCCGGGGACCAGGTTGGGCAAAGTCAACGGCGCGGGCGCAGTGGGCATGGGAAGCGGTGTAGCCGCGGGCTTGGGCGGCACGCCGCCGATGCCCCATGTGAATCGCCTTTCCACCGTGTTGTTCTGCTCATCTGCTTCGATTATCAGGTTGGTGGGGTCCACCTCCAGCCGTAAAGTATGAACGCCGGGGGTAACGTTGATTACATCGAACAGCTCGGCCCACTCAGAGCTTCCGGCTGCCTCCTCCGCCAGCAATCCACCCCCTGCCTGGGCAGAGACCAGTACGTCGTCCAGGTAGAGATAGGCCCAGATATCCCCCTCAATGCTGGCCAGGCCCTGGTTCCGGAAGCCGTATCTGATGTAAGTGGGAACATTCACCGAAAGAGGCCCGTCCGCCTTGTCTCCAGGATACGACGTAGCTATGAGAGAATCTCCCCAGCCATTAGGAATGGAGGGCACCAGGTCTGGAAGCTTGGTGGGCGCAGGAGCAACCACGGGCGGCTCAGTGGTTGAGGGCGCCCAGGTGAACTCCAACTCGTATATGTTGTCAACCTCGTCGGTCTCCGGGACCAGGTTGGTGGGGTCAACTACTAGCTTCAACATGTGAGTGCCCGGTTGTAGCCTCACCCTGGTTGGCAGTCCCTCCCAATCGGTGATGCTTATGAATTGGTTGGCTCCGACACCATTGCCCTTCCATCTTTCGGCCAAGACATCATCCAGATACACGTCCACGTAGAAGGTGTAGTCAATACTGTTGCGACTGTTATTGATTACAGCCCAACTGATGTAGGTCTCGCCATCAACGGATAGCTCGGCAGCCTGGTAAGGCCCCGGTCTGCCGCTGGCCACCAGGGGAAGGACCCAGTTCCGGGGTGTGAAGGGTGCGATATTTACAGTTGCCTCCCTGGTGGGTGTAGGCTGGAGCGTGGCGATGGGCGTAGGGCTTGGAGCAGCAGTGGGCACAGGTGTGGCCGTGGATGTAGGTGTAGGGCTAGGGATGGGAGTGGGCGTAAGAGTTGGAGTGGGGGTCTGAGTTGGGCGTGGCGTCGGTGTTACCGTGGGTATCTGGGTAGGAGTCGGGCTGGCCTGGGCGCAACCCGCCGCCAGCACGACGCCTATGGCAAAGGCGCTCAGCCATCGCAACACAGTCTTCATACAACGAGTGTATCAGCACACCGCCTCCCATAATAGGGCCAAGTTAGCAGATTTGGGCCAAAGCTGGAGAAGGATTGACGGTGTAGCATATTCCACCACAGCATCTTGTGCACCTCCTAAGAGACTGTGCTATAACATATACAGGCCTTTCGTTTTAAGGAGGAAATGTATCATGAGTCAAGACAATCCATTCTCTAGGGCCTTGGGTCGACCCAAAATGGCATCGATGGATAACATAGTTTCTGTGCCTAAGCAAGATGAGCCTTCCCCTTCCCCACCGCTCCCGCCCGCTCGGTCAAGAAAAGTCTTCGTAGTCCATGGGCACAACAGCCAGGTATTAGATAAGGTGTCGAACTTTCTTCTCAAGGCGAAATACGAGCCCATAATCCTAAAGGACGAGTCATTTGCCAGTCAGTTCCTACTCAACGAGTTGGTCAAGAACACCCGCAACCTGGCATTTGCCATCGTCATAATGACAGCCGACGATGAGGGCCGTTTGAAGGGTGAGCCTAAGAGCGAACTGAAGGATCGTGCTCGGCAGAACGTTATTTTCGAGTTTGGATACTTGCTGCGAGTATTACCCAGGAACAAAGTGTATGTCTTACGTGAGCATGGCCTTGATATGCCATCTGATTTCGATGGCGTCTTCTACATCCCATATGACGAGCCCGGGGCTTGGCAAATGCCTCTTGTAAAGGCGGTTAAGGCAGCAGGAATCCCTCTCAACACGAAGTTTCTGACCGGATAGCCGCCTTAGGCTTACCACAAACTACGGGAGCGGGTGCTTGAAATCCCCTCCAGCCTAACATTTGCCCAGGCTCGCCCCCATCGCTCCCTCCGACTTCCCTTTCGCCCGCGTCGCAGGTACAATGAGGCTTGTGGTCGAAACGCCACTAGAAACACCTGACCGATGGAAGAAACACCATGATCCTTTTGATAGACAACTACGATAGCTTCACCTACAACCTCTACCAGTACCTGTGCGAGCTGGGCGCAGAGGTGGAGGTGGTGCGCAACGACCAGACCACCGTGGAGGACGTGGAGCTGATGGCCCCCGAAAAGATCGTCATCTCCCCTGGACCATGCACTCCCAAGGAAGCAGGCATATCCAACGACATCGTGCGCCACTTCGAGGGCCGCGTCCCCATCCTGGGCGTGTGCCTGGGCCACCAGTGCATCGGCTACGCCTATGGGGGCACGGTAGACAGAGCGGGGGAGATTATGCACGGCAAGACCTCCTTTATTCACCACGACGGGAAAGGCCTTTACCAGGGACTGCCCAACCCCTTCGAGGCCATACGCTACCACTCCCTGGCCCTATACAGGGAGGACCTCCCCGACTGCCTGGAGGTCACCGCCTGGACAGACAATGGACTGATAATGGGGGTGCGCCACAAGGAGTACGCTGTCGAAGGCGTGCAGTTCCACCCGGAGTCCATTCTAACCAAGGTGGGGAAGGACATCCTGCGGAACTGGCTGGAGGGGTAGAATGAGATGGTGACCTTTGGAGGAGGACCATGCGCAACGAGTTTACTGCGGTTATTGAGCGAGAGGGCGAGTGGTACGTAGCCTACTGCCCGGAGATTCCGGGAGCGAATGGACAGGGGCGTACCAAGGGGGAGTGCCTGGAGAGTTTAAGGGAAGCCATTGCCCTGATTCTTGAGGACAGGAGAGAAGATGGGCTCCGCGCGGTTCCCAAAGATGCTATCCAGGAAGTAGTTGTCGTGGAATGAGACGCGAGGCTCTCCTGCGACACTTAGGCAGGCATGGGTGCTATTTGAAAAGAGTTGTTCCCCTCGATACGGGCACGCATTAGCAGCATTCTCTTGCCTGCTGTATTCTGCATGCCTACTATTGCATAACTTGGCGAGGAGGTCGCTATGAGACTGGCTCCAACGATGGGTGTCCTAGCTGCTAACGGTAGGCTCAAGCGAGGCGATGTGGTTGAGGTCGTTCCCGATGCATTGCCTGCAGATGCGAAATGCCAGAATCCTAAGCTATTCCGTGCCGTGGTCACTAACCCAGAAGGCGGACGGAACTCGGTGACCTGGGAGTTTGATGGTAAGCCTTATTCCCTTAACAGTCTCTTCAAGAAACTTCGAGAAGAGAAAGGGGCAAAGCGTCTGACAAGCCATGTGATGGAACGTTGGCGGGTCGTGGGCCGAACCAAATCATTGTGGGATGAGGCCCGGAGCCCCCGACAGCATGTTGTGGCCATGATCCAACAAGCCATAAGCACCCTCGTTACCGGCCAAGACCTGTCCGCAGAGGACGCGGCCCAGGTCATGGAAGAGATCATGACCGGCGAGGCAACCCCTGCGCAGTTCGGGGCCTTCGTCACCGCGCTGCGCCTCAAGGGTGAGACCGCGGAGGAGATCGCCGGCATGGCCGGGGTCATGCGGGAGAAGGCCCTTCACGTGCAGTCGGAGGGCGACCTGGTAGACACCTGCGGCACAGGGGGCGACGGCTCCCACACCATCAACGTATCCACCATCGCCGCCTTCGTCGTTGCGGGCGCGGGCCTGAAGGTGGCAAAGCACGGCAACCGGGCCATGACCAGCGCCTGTGGCAGCGCAGACGTCCTTGAGGCCGCCGGAGTGAAGATAGACCTGGGGCCTGAAGGCGTAGAGCGGTGCATTCGAGAGGTGGGCTTCGGGTTCATGTTCGCCCAAACCTTCCATCCCGCCATGAGGTACGCTGGCCCCCTCCGGCGGGAGATCGGCATTCGCACGGTGTTCAACATCCTGGGCCCCCTCACCAACCCCGCGGGAGCGCGGAGCCAGGTCCTTGGAATAGCAGATGGCACACTGGGGGAAAAGATGGCCCAGGTACTGCACCACCTGGGTTCCCAGCATGCCCTGGTTGTCCATGGTGAAGACGGCCTGGACGAGATCTCCATCGCTGCTCCTACCCAGATTTGGGAGCTAAAGGAAGGGAGCATCAACAGCTACACCGTGACCCCCGAGGACATAGGATTCACCAGGGCCTCCGCCGACGCAATACGTGGCGGGACCGTTGAGGACAACGTGGCAGCCATGAAGCGGGTACTATCAGGCGAAACGGGGCCTTCCCGTGACGTCGTTCTGCTCAACGCCGCCGCCGCCCTGGTGGCCGGGAATGCCGTCCAGAACCTCTCGGAAGGAGTAGCACTGGCTGCCCAGGCCATCGATAACGGTAGAGCGATGGAAAAGCTCCGCGCCTTTGCAGAGTTGAGCCAGAAGCTGACCTAAGTTCGAAAGCCATGGCTACTATCCTGGACCGTATTGTGGAGACCAAGCGGCACGAGGTGGAGCGCCACAAGAGGGAAATGCCCCTCTCGTCCCTGGAGGATCGCATACGGGAGCTTCCCATGCCCTTCAACCTCTCGGGCGCTCTACTGGGCGACGGCCCGCGCCTCATCGCCGAAACCAAGAAGGCATCCCCCTCACGAGGTCTGCTGCGGGAGAGTTACGATCCCGCTGCCCTGGCCAGGGCCTACGCCGACAACGGCGCCGCGGCCGTCTCAGTTCTCACGGAGAAGGACAACTTCCAGGGCAGCCTGGAGCACATGGAAGCGGTCAAGGAGGTCCTGCAACCCCTGGGTGTTCCTGTATTGCGCAAGGACTTCATCTTCGACCCCTACCAGGTGCACGAGGCCAGGGCCTATGGAGCGGATGCCCTTCTCCTGATAGTGGCAATACTCACACCAGAGTGCTTGAAAGCGCTGCTAAGCACATGTCAGAGCGTATGGGTGCAAGCGCTGGTAGAGGTGCACAGCGAAGAGGAGATAGAGATAGCCCTGGCGGCAGGTGCGGAGGTAATCGGTATCAACAACCGGGACCTGCGTACTTTTGAGACAGACATCTCACTCACGGAGCGTCTCGCTCCCAGGGTTCCAACGGGCACGATCGTGGTGAGTGAAAGCGGCATCCGCAGCCACGATGACCTGGTCAGGCTCCGCCGCGTGGGAGTCCACGCCGTGCTGGTCGGCGAGGCTCTGGTGACAGCCGCAGACCCGGGGGCCAAGGTGAGGGAACTACTGCGCGGTACTGAGTAGGGGGACCAATTGACCAAAGTCAAAATATGTGGACTCAAGAGAGTCGATAACGCACTGGCCGCGGCCAACGCCGGCGCCGACTTCCTCGGCATCCTCTTCGAGCCCGACAGTAAGCGTTACCTGGATGCGGAAGAAGCAAGACACCTTGTACAGTCGTTCCGTGCCCAGTGGCATCCAAGGGAGCCACGCTGGGTGGGGGTCTTCGCCAACCAACCCCTGGAGGAGGTAAACCACCTGCTCAACTACTGCGACCTGGACCTGGCCCAGCTATCGGGCCACGAGTCACTGGAGTACTGTGGCCAGCTAGTGCGGCCAGCGCTCAAAGTGTTCCACGTCAGGGATGACGCCCCTGCCCAGGAGGTCATGGAAGAGATAAGGCACTCCCTGAAGATGTACCAGGATAACGGCCACATGTGCATGTTGGACACCTTCAAGCAGGGTGTCCTCGGCGGCACAGGCCAGGTCTTCGACTGGGAGGTGGCCCAGGAGTTGGCCCGCGACCACTCCTTCCTTCTGGCGGGGGGCCTCAGCCTGGAGAACGCCTCCGAGGCCATTCGACAGGTAAGACCCTGGGGCCTGGACGTCTCAAGCGGTGTCGAAACCGATGGGCAGAAGGACGCGGCCAAGATCGCTAGATTCATCGCCCAGGTCCACCAGACGGACGGGGCCCTGAAAGATGCCTCTCAAACCTGACCCTCAGCAGAAAGCAGCACCATGAAAGCAACAGACATCTCTCTACCCGACCCATGGGGACACTTCGGCCCTTACGGGGGTCGCTTTGTGCCAGAGACCCTCATGACCGCCCTGGAAGAGCTGGAGGCAGCGTACCTTGCCTCGAAAGAAGACCCGGAGTTCCAGGCCCAGCTCTCCCACTATCTCAAGACCTATGCCGGAAGGCCCACAGCGCTGTACTTCGCCCAGAACCTCTCCCGTCGGTGTGGCGGCGCACGCATCTACCTGAAGCGGGAAGACCTGGCCCACACCGGTGCCCACAAAATCAACAACGCCCTGGGGCAGGGCCTGCTGGCACAGCGCATGGGCAAGAGGCGCATCATCGCCGAGACAGGGGCTGGGCAACACGGCGTCGCCACCGCCACCGTCTGCGCCATGCTGGGTATGGAGTGCCTGGTGTACATGGGCGAAGAGGACATACGACGGCAGGCCATCAACGTCTATCGTATGCGGCTCCTGGGCGCGGAGGTGAGCCCTGTGTCCTCGGGGAGCCGCACCCTCAAGGACGCCATCAACGAGGCCATTCGCGACTGGGTGACCAACGTTGAAACCACTCACTACCTTATAGGCAGCGTGGTAGGGCCGCACCCCTATCCCATGATGGTGCGGGACTTCCAGACCGTCATCGGCAACGAGGCTCGGCAGCAGATTCTGGAGGCCGAGGGACGCCTCCCCGACTACGCCGTGGCCTGCGTGGGCGGAGGCAGCAACTCCATGGGCCTCTTCTACCCCTTTATCAACGACGCCTCGGTGAAGCTGGTGGGGGTGGAAGCCGCCGGCGAGGGTGTGGACTCAGGGAAACACGCCGCCACCCTGGTGGCAGGAAGGCCCGGTGTGCTCCATGGGGCCATGTCCTACCTGCTGCAGGACGAGCACGGCCAGGTGAAGGAGACCCACAGCATCTCCGCCGGCCTGGACTATCCCGGGGTAGGCCCGGAGCACAGCCATCTCAAGGACACGGGCCGCGCCCAGTACGTGGCCGTCACCGACACCCAGGCCCTAGAGGGGTTCCATATGCTGTCCCGCACCGAGGGCATCATCCCAGCACTGGAGCCAGCCCACGTCATATACTACGTCAGCCAGCTTGCGCCGACGCTGCCGGAGGACAGCATTATCCTGGTGTGCCTCAGCGGCCGCGGCGACAAGGACGTGGACACGGTGGCGAAGATGGGGGAGTAGGTTCGAATCAACGATGGCCTACTTTCAAGATTAGCAGGCTCAGGAATTCCTCTGTCGGTCATGTTTGACTACTTCGCCTCTTGACAAGAAACTTGTTCCAGCCCTAAAATGATAACAACCATAACAACAATAGGATGTTAACAATGAAGTTCGTTATTCGGGGACGAGAGTATGAGATAGGCAAGGCTGAGATTATTGAAGCTGTAAGGGGTGTTGCTCCAAACCCAACAGACGAGCGCAATAAGTACTATGTAGAAATCAATGGCCAGCGCTATCCGATTAAACAGCCTATTCACTTGGTGACAGAACGCCCGTACATTGGTTTTACAGCAGGGGATGCTTATAGGATTCTGCAGAAATTGGGGTTTGCAATTCACAATTTCGGAGACAATGTCAAACGACCGGTAGGTAGTGCTCACATCAGAGATTCCATGAAGTTTGCTATCACCCTTGAGCAAGACGAAGATGGGTACATCGTGGTCAGTTGCCCTGCGTTACCTGGATGCCACTCCCAGGGGAAAACCAGAGAAGAGGCTATTGCCAATATCAGGGAAGCTATACAGGGATACGTGGCAAGTATGCGTAAGCATGGAGAACCAGTCCCCTCCATTTCAGAAGTGGAAGAGGTGGAGGTAGCCGTTTAAGTGGCCCGTCTCCCTGTAATCTCAGGAGACGACTTTGTTAGAGTGATGGGCAAGATTGGATATGTATGGGACCATACCGAAGGCAGTCACATGATTCTGCTTCATCCATCGAAGGGCAGACTTTCAGTGCCAAGGCATGGAGAATTGGGACGGGGTCTGCTGAGAGCCTTGATTAGGGACGCTGGTCTGACAAGAGACGAGTTCACGGCATTGATGCGAGACTAGAGCGGAAGCTGTAACGGCCGCGGCGACAAAGACGTGGACACCCCCTACAGTACATAAGGAGTTCACACAATATGCCACAGCATCTACCGTCCCTGCAGACCCCGTCAAGGGTCGTAATGATGCCCCTTGCAGGGAACACATGTGGGTATCGGCCAATTACTGGAGGTGAGAGATGGGTTCATTCTTCTTAAGGGACGCTCTGAAAAACCTCACTACTGCGGCATCGCTATCTGAAGAAGATTCCGTAGGTGGTCAGGAAATGGCTAGGGAGTATCTTTCATGAGATGACGCACCTCTTGGAGGGCCATCCCCCTGTTCTTTTGGCCGCTTAAA
>JBDRIA010000049.1:0-5752 GCA_043816345.1 Chloroflexota bacterium | reverse complement strand
TACACCAGGTCCCTGATTGCCGCTCTGCTATCGTTGTACTCCTTCGTTCGTTCACCAGACTTATGGTCTCGCCACCGCGTAGTCCGCGTCTGGCGAACATAAGGACGTATACCAAGGTTCATCTTCAGCAGGATATGGCGTCGCCCAGCCTCAGACCATTCCCGAACCTCATACCCTGGCCCCTCAGGCATAGCTGTACCCATACTTCTCGCCCAACAGACTCCTGAGACTATCCGCCGACAGTCCCCCATCGTGTGTCATCCCGTGGCACCGCCGGCAGAGCATGAGCAGATTCCACGGCACATCATCGCCACTTGCTCCGCGAGTCCTTACATGGTGTGGCTCAGACATCGGCACATCACCACAGACAAGGCAGTACACATCCCGGGCCCTAACAGCCTTGGCAACGTCACGGTTTACGACCCTGTGATGCTTAGGTAGCATGAGCTCTCCCTTGATGGCCAGGGCACATCAGACTCTCCGAATCTCAGCCGCGACGATGATCTCATCGACCACGCCACGCACGCCATCGTCTTTTGAGGTGACATCCAGGGAGCCAACCTTGATTCCGATTTGGCGACCCCCGGGCCAGTAGCGCAGGGACCCATCTTCCATGCTGACCGTAACCTCTGGCCCAGAGCCATTGTCTACGAAGTCGCCACCAGCACTCGGGGTTGACTCTCCGGGCAAGGCCTTCATCAGATGGTGGAACTCTCGGTCTCGCACATTGGAGTCCATGAGGGCATCCCACTGATTCGGGGACATCGCCCCCCTATGGATCGTCCCTATTGCCTTCTGGAGCTTCCCAAGGGGGATATCCAGGAAAGCATCGGGGCCATGTTCAGCAATCGTAGCGTCCCTGTTCTCATTCAGAACGAACGTCTTGTAGACGCCGATCTTCGCCCTGTAGGTCGCGTAGTCTTCCTGGGTCTCCTGGTTGGCGAAGTCATGGAACGAATCGTACTGGGCATGGAGCGGAGTCAGCGCACTCCAATACTTGTCCACCCAGTAGAGGACGCAACCCTCTCCGAAGGCACTCCGCTTCCCCATCCTTACCCACTGGCCAAGGTAAACCAGGACATCGGCGCAGAGGGCATCCATTGCCCTCTCAATCTCCTCAGATGTCTCCTGAGTCTTACTCTCTTGAAGCCTCTGTCCCAGGTACGATTGAAGCTCAAGCGCCGCGCCGGCATCGAATACCGTAGGTCTTTGCTCTTCCATCGCAATTCCTCCTTACAAATAGACCGGCATGAGGACACTGTGCGCGGAAGACCAGGGTCTCTTCGCCTGGTGGGTGGCGGACGATATGGGCCGCATATGGCAGGTGGCCAGCCGCTACTCTCTGGCCCCGGAGGAGGCCCAGATGCTCTATGGCATCAAGCCGGCGCAGCTTGGGGGCAAAGGTCGTCCGGCCACTGTTGTGGAGGCGTGGACCCGCAGGGAGTTCCGGCTGTGGGTAGACGACTCCCTGATTCAGGAAAAGTCCAACCCCTACGGCTTCATTCCCTTCGTCATATTCCCCAACCTCAGGGAGCCCAAGAAGTTCTGGGGCCTCTCGGACATCCCGCCCCTCATTGAGCCTTCCCGGGAGTTGAACCGGGCCATCTCTCAGCTATCCATGATCCTTGAGCTATCGGGAAACCCCATAGCCGTCCTGGAGGGCGTGGAGCAGGCCGAGGACATCGCCGTACAACCGGGCGCGGTATGGGAGCTGCCGGAGCGGGCCAGGGCCTATCTGCTGGACCTGCTCCAGGGCGGGGGCATCAAGCTCCACGTGGACTTCATAGACCTGATATACCGCTCTCTCCACGACCTGTCGGAGGCCCCCAGGATCAGCTTCGGGGACAACCCCCGCAGCCTCTCCGGCGTGGCCCTAGAGATGGAGCTGAGTCCCCTGCTCCAGAGGGTGCGCCGCAAGCGTCTCATCCGCGCCGCGGTGTACAAGGAGCGCAACGAGATGGTATTGCGAATCCTGGAAAAGCGCACGGGGGTCAAGTACCTGCCGGTGAAACAGCGCATCGTGTGGGAGCCGCTGCTGCCCCAGGACCGCAGCCGGCTGGTGCGGGAGCAGCAGACGCTGGTGGAGGCGGGGATCCAGAGCCGGCGCCGCGCCATGGAGAACCTGGGGATAGAGGACCCGGACGCGGAGTGGGAGCGGATGAGGGGGGAAATTTTCATACATAATAGTGTATGATACAAGTGGGATTCTAGAGAGGGGCATCTGAGAAACGGCATGTCATTAGCAGTAGTTATCAAAGGGACGGAGGGGGTGGTGTTGGCTGCGGATAGCAGAGTAACTTTGGAAGCCAGAAGGGGAGATGGCCCGATCTTACCTATAAACTATGACAACGCCACTAAGCTCCTCAGCTTTTCCAAACCACATACCAACGTTGGGGCAGTCACATACGGGACCGCTGTGATTGGTCGGCGCACGGCCCATAGCTTTATCCCCGAGTTTGAAGTCACCTTAAAAGAGAAATTGGAAGAGGAAAAGAAAAAGGAAGAAGCGCTCAAGGTTCTGGATTTCTCGCGGAGATTGAGCAGGTTTTTCATGGAGCGATGGGGGGAAGGCATGCTGCCTGACTATAAGGGGCCAGACATGGTGTTCATCGTCGGCGGATATGATCCTGGTGCCGCGTACGGCAGTGTCTTCTTGTTCGGCATTCCCAGTCAGCCGGAGCCAAAGCCGCGGAACCCTGACGACTTTGGTATGACATGGGGAGGTCAGCTTCAGATCGCGAGCCGCATAGTCCATGGCTTCGACCCTGGGGCACTGGAGATTATTAGGCGGACAGTGAATCTGGATCAGGACCAAGCGGAGGAATTAAGGGCGGCTTTGAGGCAGAATCTGGAGTTCCCTATTCCATACGACGTTTTGCCTGTGCAGGATTGCGTTGACTTGGCGACTTTCCTGGTACGTAGTACCATAACCGCGCAGAGTCTGGCTATAGGACTACGTGGCGTCGGTGGTCCAATAGATGTCGCAGTCATTACGCGGACAGAGGGCCTAGAATACGTACAGCAGAAAACGATCCATGGAGAGGCCAGATAAGCAGGGGGTAGACAACTCATGGTTATGCCGCAGACAGAAAATGACAGTATGATCGCTCTGCGAGACGGGGGATGGAGCATTATGCCCCTAAACGTATCTGTTCTAGAAGTAGATCCTCCCGCTTCCTACATTGAACTTACTGACGCTGAACCTCAAGGGTGGGAGCACGAGAAAGAGCCCTCTGGAAGCGACCTAGCCACTAGAATGGCACAGGACAAGGATTTCACCCAGGGTACAGAACGGGGCCTAGCGGAGATCGAACAGGGTCGCTATTCTCGGATCAAAGACATAAAGAAAAAGCTCGGTGACATTTGATGCTGTACTATCCGATGTAGCAGAGTCTTTCCTCGCTTCTTTGAGTCCTGTAGAGAGGGAAGGCTTCTATCGTGTCCTTGATACGTTGTGCGCTGATCCCTATCCCGACAACGTCTCAAAGGTCTATCTGCCATTCCCATATAGACCCGGCACTATCGGGTTCTCGCAAGGCGAGTTTTGGGTTGCCTACGTCATCCTCAATGCAGCTACTATCGCAGTAGCTCAGGTCTACTGGAGTCCCGATTCTCCACGACACCCGTTGAGCCGGGGCCGTCGGGCGTAGCTGTCTGGCTCCACCGTTGGGGCACTTCATGACTACCTTTGCAGCATACATCCTCTGCCATCCCCTTCTTGCCCGAAACTGATAGAACGCATATTCTGCGTGGTAGTCAACCCCACGCTAAGGAGCTAGTCATGGCTGAAGACGTTACCCAGACTGTAGAAGCTGAACCGGTGGAGAGGACGGAGAAAAGCATCCCGGCAGGCGGTGGCCCTGCGGAGGTATCCCTTGAAGATAGGATCGTCGAGCTGGAGGCGACGTTGGCGGAGCGGGACGCTCGAATTCAGGGGCTGGTGGACGCGCAGGCGCAATACGAGCAACGAATCGCCGCACTAGAGGAGCACCTGGCCCAGCGCGATGCTTGTATCGGAGAGATGGAGGCCGCCCTGAATGAGGCTGAAAGTGCCCTCAAGGGACGCGAATCGGAGCTAGAGGCTGTCAGGACACAGCTAGCCCAGGCAGTGGCCCTCTACCGCTCCGCGCTGCTGGCAGCAGAGCTGGAGATACCGGAGGAGATGGTACAGGGCACCACCGTGGAGGAGATTGAGGCGTCCCTGGCCCGGGCACGGCAGATGGTAGAGCAGGTGCGCAGCCAGCTAGAGGCTCAGGCCGCCCAGGAGC
Organism: Chloroflexota bacterium; assembly: GCA_043816345.1. GTDB lineage: Bacteria > Chloroflexota > Dehalococcoidia > Lucifugimonadales > UBA2985 > JBDRIA01. The sequence goes on along the minus strand of JBDRIA010000049.1, from coordinate 1,484 downwards.
GCGTCCCCTTCGGTGCTCCGGTGCGTTCTGCCCCTGACCTGTCGGGCCTTTCGCCCCAGGAGAAGATCCTGCTGGGGCTTAGCCGCAAATAGAAGCGCCCCCCTCGAACCCCGAACCCTCTCTAGGAGATTGGGAGACGCTCCGTGAGGTTGAGAAACTCGTCCTGGGTGAAGGCCTTAAGGGTGGTTGTACGTAGCTCCCCTGCACTCCCAATACGCAGGGCCATAGTGGCCATCGTCTCATCGTCAGGGGCCTCCACCACCGCCACTATGTCGTACTGGCCCAAGGTGAAGAAACGCTGGACCTTGATCCCTGCTTCCGCAAGCTGCTGGTCACGGGATGCCAGATCTTGGCGCAAGTTTCTAATGTTTCGGATCCCCTGGTCGGTAAAATTCACAAGTACAATATAGTGTGGCATCTCATTCCTCCTGGTGCAAAATGTTGACCATTCTGCACTACCCATCATCAGGTTCTATCCCTGGACTGAGCCTGAGCTCACCCAGCAGAAGGATTATAACACTCCGCGGCAAGCTAACTGAACCAGGGCCCGCATTCAATCCACCAGGAGTCTGTCTGGGTATTGCCTGACTGCGGTTGCCAGTTAGATGAGGAATGGCGATGTGGTTGGTTGATGTCATCGTGGCTGAGGGTAGACCAGTACCATAACACCCTCGAATGCGCCGTGGAATCAGCGCTACCCTTGGGCAAAGGCCGAAGCCACCCTCAGATGAGGGTTTTTCTGCAGGGAGGCGAAGAGCTTGAGCAGGTTGTGGCCGGTGCAGATGAGCCGCCATTCCCTATTCACCTTCTCCAGTCCCCGCAGCAGGAACTGCCGGAATCCACGGGCCTGTTTGATCTGCCCGAACACCGGATCCACCGTCTCCATCCGGAGGGCGTACCGCTTCCTCCCTTGTTTCGTCCTCAACTTCCTCCGCATGCGGTCTGAGGGTGACAGGTGGCGTGGGATACGACCTCGGGGCGCTGGCCCTTCCCAGGAAGGGCTGGCGGGGAGACATTCCCGTGGCGCGTCTTGTCGGGCGGGATGAAGGGGTCCACCCCCAGGGCATAGAGGCCTCCTATTGCACTGGCCGAGAAGTAGCCTGCGTCGGCGGATACCTCCTTGGGCAGGGAGCCGGTGTTGCTCCTTACCTCCTTTATCATAGGTAGGGCATGGCTCTTGTCTGAGGGTTGGTTGGTCACGTCGGCGGCCACGATGACCTGGTGGGCACTGTCCACCGCTGCCTGGCCCTTCCCAGGGGAAGGGTAGGCCTGGAGGAACTCCTTGTCCCCAGGGGCAGGCATGATGCGGGAGTCGGGGTCTGTGAAGTTGCGCTGGGCCGCCCTATCTTCGGGGACTCCGGGGTGGCTCTTCCCCTCGGCTTTGGCCTTCTCAGCCTCCTGTTTGGCCTTAGAGGGTGGTTCCCAAGCCACGGAAGGCCCCCATCCCTTCGGCTTCGCTCAGGGCAAGCTCTAACCTTCCCCCG
>JBDRIA010000048.1:0-14178 GCA_043816345.1 Chloroflexota bacterium | reverse complement strand
TGACTATCTTCACTATCTGCTGGCCGGGGCTGAGGCTCTCCAGCACCTCGCTGCCCACGGCTCGCTCACGCACCCTCTGAACGAAGTCCCGAGCGACTCGGAAGTTGACGTCGGCCTCCAGCAGGGCCAAGCGCACCTCTCTCAGGCCCTCATCCACCTCCTTCTCCGTGAGGCGGCCTTTGCCGGAGAGGCGACTGAAGACGGCGTTGAGCTTTTCGGAAAGGGCTTCAAACATGATAGGTCTCCATCAAGGGCAGGTTTGAAACCTGCCCCTACGGCGCTCGTATGGTTCGACAGGTGATTGATACTGAAACCATGTCATCATAGTCCTTGCCTATGTCACGTCATTGCTCTGGGGGTTCGCGCTCGCCTTCTCCACCAATATGCAGGAAAGGGATAAGGCCATAGGCAACTAGAATTGCCGCAACGACGATACCAGCTAGGGACAGGCTGTGGTAGATGAGGCGGCCTTCGTACAGTTCACGAATGCCGAAATCGTTGTATAATCTCCAAGCCATATCCCCGGTGCTGTGGAGGACCTGCTCTTCTAGGCCAGAGCTTGACGCCGCGAAGCCGAACACGGACACACCCAAGACTACAATGCCGATAAAGAATGCTAGTGGTTTGGCCTTGGTTCCTCTCATTACTCCCTCCCATCGCCTAACTTAACAGGGGTTTTCATCTTCTAAGGTGGCACAACTAGAATAGCCACAGAGGTTGCCCTATCAAACGTGTCTGGATCCAGATAGAGGTCAAACCATACCGACGCCCGGTCTTCACTAAAGATGTCCGCGTTCTTGTCATATGGCGCTAGGTGAAGCACCGGATTGAGGCTTCCTCTGTCGGGAGGCATACCCTGAAAGAAATTCTCGTCTGTATGTAGGATTTCCCCGCTCTTGTCATACACAACGGCGAGTAGCCTCACATCTTGAGCGCGATTGCAGGTATTGGTGACGTTGCCCTCGACTGTGATTGTCACGCTTCTTCTCTCGCCCTCAAACACGTTTGCTTTGCTGTCGGTGCTGAAACGACTCACAGTGACGGCGTCCCCAGAAGCACACGACAGAGGGGGCAGGGCAACAGGAGATGGAGCATCGTTCGGCGGTTCAAATGATAGGATGATGTCTCGCATCTCACTGTAGGAGGCCATCATTCTGTCCGGGGGACCTTCTAACGTCACCTCAAACTCGTCCGTCCCCACCACCAAGAAGAGGACTACAACCCAGGAAGCCCAACCACCGTCTCCTACCTGCAGATACTCCAACAGGTATCCCGTGTAATCCTTTATGATTACGTCCTCCCCCCTAAGGAATACAGGGTAGGGATCTCCTTCCTCGCGTTCGAAGTTCCTCGAATATAGATGATCGTCAGCAGCAGAGCGGCTGTCGGGAAGTTTCCACTCGTATTGCTCATAATCGGCGAGGGAACTTCGCCACACGCTCAGGTCCCAGTCCCAAGACGGGTCGTTTATGTCTGTGTATGAACCGCTATAGTCTTCCCATACAGTGCTGTCAGTTATGGCCCATCCTGCTGGATAAGAAATACGCCAGCGCTCTTCCGGATGTTCATACACTACGCGGTAGTCGGGGGCTGGGCTGGGATACGAGCGGAGTTCTTGCGGCGTTTCAGGTAACGAGCGTGTGGGCGAAGCACCAGTACTACAGGCCGTCGTTACCGCAAGGCCAATTGTTGCGAGGACCCCAATAGCCGGCGTTAGTAGACAGGCCTTCCACGGACTCCTGATAGCCCTCATTGCGCCTCCACTCCCTTGGCTCTACTGCAACTCCTTCAATCTATCTTTAAGGTAGTCTAAAGGTGGCACCGGCGAGGGGTCCTCTCCGTTCAGCAGGGCCAGATAGTAACTGGTGTAGTCTCCAAACAGTACAGTGCTCAGCATCTGGGCCAGGGTCGTCTTCCCCACCCCGTCCACCGTTCGGCACTCTACTCCTGCTTTGCACAGAAGCTCCTCGATCACCTGGTATCTCAGCTTCATACGAGGGTGGAGACTCCATGCGCTCAACAGCACCCCGCAGACTTTTCTGCCCACTGGCCGTGGCCATTGGAACCCAGCGATGGCGTTATGGCCCGCTTCCGGCAGCAGCTCCACAAAGGCCCACGCCTTGGCGTTCTCGTTGAACTGACCCTTCCACCGCCGGGCTACCCCGCAGAGCATTCCTCCGCCATAGATCACTATGAGCTTTCCGCGAAGGGCTATGGCCAGCTCCTTGGCAGGATTGTCCTGGGTGGGTATCTGGGGCTTCAGGCGATGATCAAGGGAGGTCAAGACCTCCGCGGCCTCCTGGACTGCATCGTCGCTGGGGGCAATGAGTTTCAGGTTTTGTAGAATAGCCAGGGGAACCAGGAAGCTATAGCCCAGGGCCGTCCTGGGCTCCCCCACGTAGTCGATTTGAAAAACGGGCATACCTTCTCGGCGCGCCATCTGCTCCAACTGGCCTCCCGTAGTGACCGCAACTACTCTGGCCCCTCGTTGGAGGGCATCATGGAAGGCTGACAGGGTCTCCTCGGTGTTTCCGGAGTAGCTAGAGGCGATAACCAGGGAGTCCGGACCCAGGTGTGGGGGAAGGCAGTAGTCCCGGCACACCGTGACCAGGGGCGATCCATTCATGGAGGCCAGGTCTCCCAACAGCTCACCTCCAATGGAGGAGCCTCCCACACCCGCCAACACCACGTTTCGCACGTCGCCATAGTCGCTAGGCAGGGAGAACTTCAGCCCCAGCTCCCAGGCGCGAAGGCATTGCTGGGAAAGGCCTCCTATGCGCTCTCTGAAGCACGTGGGGTCCAGGCTTTCGTATGTCTGCGGGTCGTCCAGCAAAGCCGCCGCGTCGTTGGCCATCAGACTCCCGCCAAGCCTCGGGCTTCGGCTATAAGGACATCCACTCTCTCGGGGCTTTCCCCCTCGGCGTAGATGCGCAGGAGGGGCTCCGTTCCAGAAAAGCGTACGATGGCCCACGACCCATCTTCCAGGATGAAGCGAGTCCCGTCCACGTTGTCCTGTCGAGCCACCTTTGTGCCGCCAAGAGCATTGGGCCTGGCCTCCTGGAGACGTTTCTCCACAGCACCCCGATGTTCGGGATCGAAGGAGACATCATCCCTGCGAAAGTGGTGGGGACCCACACGGCTGTACAGGTATTCGATAAGCTCTGAGGGTCTCTTGCTCGTTTTTGCCATCATATCCAGAAGGAAGAGGCCACTGAGAATGCCATCCCGCTCCGGGATGTGGCCCCGAAAGCCGAATCCACCGCTCTCTTCTCCCCCCATAAGGGCATTCTCTCGGCTCATGATGGGGCCAATGTACTTGAAACCCACGGGAGTCTCATGGACGGAGACGCCGAAAAGCTCCCCCAGCCGATAGACCATGCTGGAAGCCGTTATGGACTTGACCAGCGCGCCCCGCTCTCCTCTGATTTCAAGCAGGTACAGGGCGAGAAGAGCAAAGACCTGAAGGGGGGTGATGAAGTTGCCCTTTTCGTCCATTAGGCCAAAGCGGTCCGCGTCGGCATCCAGGGCCAGTCCCACATCGGCTCCCTGATCCACCACTGCCCTGGACAGGCCCGTCAGGTTATGGGCCACCGGTTCCGGCTGACCCATGTCCGGAAAGAGAGGATTCCTTTCGCCGTGAATCTCCTCTACACGGATGTTGCCGCTGCTCAAAAGGGTCGGGAAGTATCCTGCCCCGGCCCCGTACATGGGATCTACCACCACACTGAGACCGGCATCCTTTATCGCCTGGAGGTCCACCAGGCGAGCCACTTGCGCCAAGTAGGGGGAGGCCGGGTCTATGGACTTCCCGATGCCAAGCTCCAAAGCCCTATTCCAGGGAATAGAGTTGATTGCGCTATTAGTGGAGACGGCTGCTATGTACTCCTCAAGGGCGGCCACTATCTCAGGAGAGGCGCTCCCTGCGTATTCCGGCTTGTACTTGAAGCCGTTCCACTTGGCGGGGTTGTGACTGGCGGTGATGATGGCAGCACCCCCGGCCTGAAGATGCACTATGTTATAGCTGATCACCGGGGTAGGGGCGGCCTCTTGGCAGAGGTAAGTGGTGATCCCGTTCCCCGCGGCCACCTCTGCGACCGCTAGGGCAAAGTCCTCCGATGCGAAACGGGTATCGTAGCCCACTACCAGGCCGCGCTGGGCCAGTCCCCGCTCCAGCAGATAGCGGCTCACCCCCTGGGCGCAGTACCGAACGTTGTCGAATGTGAAGTCCTGGGCGATGATGCCCCGCCAGCCGTCGGTGCCAAATTTAATGGTCATAAGAAGATCCCATGAGACTTATGGACTAATGGAAGGAGACAGCTTCTGCCTCCAGGGACTTGCCGGGCCACAGAACCATGCCGCGGTCAATATGGTTACCCTTCCCCAGAACGACATGATCACCCAGTATGCATCCTTCCCCCACTTTGACGCCCTCTCCGATACGTGCTCCATCACCGACGATGCATTCCTCTAAGGCTGCTCCCCGCTCCACCACTACTTTCTGCCACAGTATGGAACCCAGGATAGTGGCCTCCTGGCCCACCGTGCAGCCGGCTCCCAGTACCGCCGGGCCCTGTACCAGCGCCCCAGGCCCTATAGAGCAGCCTTCTCCCAACAGAACAGGCCCGGACACTCTGGCCGAAGGGTGTATACGGCTATGGCCGTGACCTGTACTGCTGGCCTCTGTCCAGCGATCAGTCGAGAACATCGTAAGGAGGTCGTGGTGTACTCGTAAATAGTTGGCTGGAGTGCCCAGGTCCATCCAGTAGGGGCGGGCCTGGTAGCCGTACATGGGAATGTTCATCTCCAGGAGCCTGGGGAATAAGCCACGCTCGAACATGTAAAACTCGCCCGATGGAGCGTGGGTCAGTACCTGGGGCTCTACAAGATATATCCCGCCGTTAATCCAGTTGCTGGTCGTCTCACCCGGCGCAGGCTTCTCCAGAAAACGCAGCACCCGGCCCTGGGAATCCGTCTCCACGACCCCGAAGGCGGAGGGGTCTTCCACCGGCGTGAGGAAAAGGGTGACCTGGGCCTCTTTCTCCCTGTGGAACCGTACCATGGCCCCCAGGTCCAGGTCGGTGAAGATGTCACCGTTAAGGACGAAGAATGTCCCATCCAGGTCTCTTTCCACGTTCTTGACAGCCCCCGCGGTGCCCAGTGGTTTCTCTTCCAGCACATAAGAGAGGCCCATGCCTGTGTGCTCTCCGCGTCCGAAGTAGGCCTCAATCTTGTCGGGAAGGTAGCAGACGGTGAGGATGGCGACATCCACCCCATGACCCCTCAGGTGGCTCAGCATGTGCTCCAGGAAGGGCCTGTTGAGAATGGGCACCATGGGTTTTGGGGTGTTGCAGGTCAGGGGGCGCAAGCGGGTGCCCTCCCCCCCCGCCAGGATAACCGCCTTCATCTTGTCGACCTCGTGCTCAGGCCGTGGCCTCTCCCTGTCCCTTTATCACCCTGAGGCCAGCCTCTGCACGGAGGAGGTCTGCCTTGTCGGTGCGCTCCCAGGGAAACTCCACGTCCTCCCTTCCGAAGTGGCCGTATGCGGCTGAGCGCTTGTAGATAGGGCGCCGTAGATTCAGGTTGTTGATGATGGCCGCCGGGCGGAAGTCAAAGTGTTTCTCCAAGAGCTCGACGATGGTGCTGTCTTCCACCCGTGCAGTACCGAAAGTCTCCACCGATATGGAAAGGGGTTGGGCCTTGCCTATGGCATAAGAGACCTGTATCTCGACCCGGTCTGCTAGGCCAGCGGCAACTATGTTCTTGGCTGCATAGCGGGCCATGTAGGCGCCCGAACGATCTATTTTGGTGGGATCCTTGCCGGAGAAAGCTCCGCCACCGTGACGGGCTACGCCACCGTAGGTATCCACCAGGATCTTACGCCCTGTGAGACCGGTATCGGCCACGGGACCGCCAACGACGAACCTTCCTGTAGGGTTGATAAAAACCTTTGTATTGTTGTCACGTAAGGCTGTGGGAATCACTTCATTTATAACATGATAGGTAATGTCACGCTCGATAACCTCCTGAGATACCTCTGGGGAGTGCTGGCTGCTGACAACCACCGCCTCTATCCGCTTGGGCACCCCATAGGAGTATTCCACAGTGACCTGTGCCTTGCCATCTGGCCGGAGGTACGGAATAATACCCTCCTTGCGAACGTAGGCCAGACGCTGGCATAGCTTGTGGGATAGGGCTATCGACAGCGGCATCAGCTCGGGGGTTTCGTTGCAGGCAAAGCCCACCATCATACCCTGATCCCCGGCGCCGATCTTATCGGGGTCATCGTTGGTGTTGCGTATACCTTTTTCCTTGGCTTCCTGAGACGAGTCCACTCCCAGGGCGATGTCCTTGGACTGCTCCTGCAGAGACACCATCACGCCACAGCTCTTTGAATCGAAACCGAAGTCTGGATTATCGTAGCCCGCCCCGCGTATGGTGTCGCGGATGATACTTGAGACGTCCACGTAGCTGGTGGTGGTAATCTCCCCCATTACCACCACCAGCCCGTTGGTGACACATGTTTCGCAGGCAACCCTAGCCTCGGGGTCCTTGACCAGGATGGCATCCAGGATGGCGTCCGATATTTGATCACACAGCTTGTCTGGATGGCCCTCCGTTACCGACTCGGAGGTATACAGACAAGACGGTGATTCCGTGAATGTAAAACCCATCGACTTTTCCTCCTAGCAACTGACTTGGGCGAGCCCTGTGGCCATGATCTCATGACCTATCCCTGGAGTATATCGCTATTCTCCCTTTCGTTCAGCATGCCCCCCTTTGTCCCTCTTCTGCTGCGCTATCATGCTCTGAACGGCTTCTCTTCTATGTGCCCATCTCCCAACTCTCCAGGTATTTCTTCTGTTCTTCGGTAAGGGTATCAATCCCAACACCCAGGGAATCAAGCTTGAGCCGGGCTACCGTCTGGTCTATCTCAAGAGGCACGGGGTGAACGTCACGTTTCAGCCCCTCCTTGAGACCTGCCAGGTGCTCAATACAGAGGGCCTGATTGGCGAAGCTCATGTCCATTACACTGGATGGATGGCCTTCGGCAGCGGCCAGATTAATCAGGCGTCCCTCTCCCAGAAGGTACAACTTGCGACCATCCTTAAGAGTGTACTCCTCTACCGAGGGGCGAATCGTTCGCTTATCTGTAGTCATGGATTCCAGGAATGGGATGTTTATCTCCACGTTGAAGTGGCCGCTATTGGCCAGAATGGCCCCGTCTTTCATACGCTGCAGGCTGAGCTTGTCTATTACGTTGATATCCCCGGTAGCAGTAATAAAGATGTCACCGACTTGGGAAGCCTCCAGGATGGGCATAACCCGGTAGCCATCCATGATAGCCTCCAGTGCCCGTACGGGTTTTACCTCGGTTACTATGATGTGAGACCCCATGCCGCTGGCCCTCATAGCAATGCCCCGGCCACACCAGCCATAACCGCACATCACCACGGTTTTCCCTGCCCAGAGGACGTTGGTGGCGCGGGTGATGCCATCCACGGTGCTCTGCCCCGTCCCATAGCGATTGTCGAACAGATACTTGGTCTCCGCGTCGTTGATGGCGATGATGGGATATTCCAGCTTGCCTTCTTTGGCCATGCTTCTTAAGCGTATTACGCCTGTTGTGGTCTCCTCAGTCCCCCCTTTAACGCCCTGGAGCAGGTCCCTCCGCTCTTTGTGGAGAACTGTCACCAGGTCTGCACCATCGTCCAGGGTGTAGTGAGGCTCATGATTCAGGGTCGAATGAATATGCTGATAATAAGTGGAGTTGTCCTCTCCATGTATGGAAAAGGTTGGTATGCCGTACTCGCTAACCAGCGCGGCGGCCACGTCATCCTGGGTACTCAAAGGGTTGCTGGCGCAGAGGGCCACGCTGGCTCCGCCATCCCTCAGAGTAATGGCCAGATTGGCCGTCTCCGTGGTTACGTGAAGACAAGCAGATAGCCGTATTCCCTGGAGAGGTTTCTCTCTGGCGAACCGCTCCCTTATGAGACGCAGCACTTGCATTTCCCTGGCAGCCCACTCGATACGCAGAACTCCCTGGCTGGCCAGACCCGGGTCCTTCACATGGCCTTTGATTTCGGTTACCATCCTTCACCTACCTTCCTTCCTTAAGCACGCACTGCCTGCTTATTATGGCGTTAGGCGACAACGCCATATTCTCTTTTTCTCAACCTATGCATCATAGCTGATTTGATGCTGGCATGTCCACTTTTCGACAGCCGTGCCTTCAGCGTGCGTTGCATTAGCTGCTGCAGGTCTGCATCTGGTCTCGCGCCGACGTGGCTGACTATCTCCTCTGCGGCGATGGCACCAATGCGACCACTGGCTGCAACATTTTAGCCGTGAATGGTGCCGGAGGGTACAGTGTGCCACGTCCGTGGTGCCTGCAGACCCGTCCTAGCCGGACTCCGTGGGATAGTTTTTCTCTATCCAGGCTGGAATGACATCCTCGATGTTTTACAGCCGCTCCGTCTCAATGCCCATAGCTACTGCCATCTCAAATGCCAGGCCGCTTTGCGCACCCTGGGCGCATATGAACAGCAGGTCCTTGTCCCCAGGCAACTCGTCGATGCGGGCAAGGACATCGTCCACAGGAATATGGATCGACCCCTCTACATGGCCGACGGCCCACTCGTCGGGCTTGCGCACATCTATCACCACGGCATTGCCCTTCTCCAGCATAGCCTTGGCCTCATCCACGTTTATGCGCCAGTAGGGTTCCCCGAGGTCCTGTCTTGCCATACTAATGCACCTTCAGGTGTCTCGTTTTAGAGTAAATATCTACCTATCAACGAAGCCAGGCGCTCCCTGGCCTCCGGCGGAATCTCCTCTTTAGCGGTTATGATGGTGTTCTCCAGGGCGGAACTACAAGGGCAACTCCGCTCCTCGGACACCCTTGGGATCACGTCGCCAAGTATCGCCTTGCAGAGGGCGGTGTTCTTGTTTAGATTCGCCACCACCATCTCCACCGTCACCGGGACTTCGCTCTCATGCCAGCAATCGTAGTCCGTAGAGCAGGCTAGTATAGAGTGGCAAATCTCCGCCTCCCTGGCGAGCTTGGCCTCAGGCAGGGCGGTCATGCCGATGACGTCGGCGCCCCAGGAGCGGTACAGGTGAGATTCCGCCTTGGTGGAGAACTGGGGCCCTTCGATGACCACGTAGGTCCCACGGGGATGCACCCTGGCACCCATTCTCGCCGCACCCTGGTAGAGAATATCTGCCATCTGGGGGCAAAAAGGCTCAGCAAATCCCACGTGGGCCACGACGCCATTGCCGAAGAAAGTGCTCACCCGGCCCCTGGTTCTGTCGATGATCTGATCGGGGATGACCATGTCCAGGGGTTGTATCTCCTCTTTGAGACTACCTACCGCGCTTATGGATATAATCCTCTGGACACCCAGGGCTTTGAGGGCGTAGATGTTAGCTCTGGCGGGTATCTCCGAAGGGGAGAGGCGATGCCCTCTGCCGTGACGAGGTAGGAAGGCGACTCCTACTCCATTGAGGGTGCCGGTGACGATGGCATCGCTGGGTTTGCCGAAGGGCGTATCCGGGTAGACCTCCTCCACGTCCTTCAGGCCCTCCATCTGGTAGAGGCCCGTGCCTCCTATGACCCCAATGCGGGCTTCAACCACGATTCAACAACTCCTTCAGCGCCTTCTCATAGGGCGCTTGAGCAATCCCCCTGTCCGTGATGATGGCCTCGATGTACCGGTTGGGGGTCACGTCAAAGGCTAGGTTGAGGACGTGAGTGCCCTCCAGGGCAATCTGTGCTCCACCGATTCGCGTCACCTCTTCTGCCGGGCGCTCCTCTATGGGGATGTCCTCCCCTGAGGCGGTGCTCATATCAACGGTGCTAAAGGGAGCCGCCACGTAGAAGGGTATGCCGTTCTCATGGGCCAGGATAGCCAGAGAGCAGGTGCCTATCTTGTTCGCCACGTCGCCGTTGGCGGCGATCCTATCGGCCCCCACGATGACGCACTGGACGTTGCCACGGCTCATCAGGTATCCCGCGGCGGAGTCCACGATAAGGGTAACGGGGATGCCCAACTGGGTCAGCTCCCATGTGGTGAGCAGCGCCCCTTGGAGCCAAGGCCTGGTCTCGGTGGCCAGGACATCCTTCAACCTGCCCTCCTCCCATGCACGGCGAATGACACCCAGGGCGGTACCGTATCCGCCGGTGGCCAGTGCTCCGGTGTTGCAGTGGGTCAACACAGAGGAGTTGGGCCGTATGAGAGAGGCACCGAGCTCGCTTATCCTCAGGTCGGACTCCTCGGCCTCCTGGTGGATTCTCTGGGCCTCCGTTAAAAGGGCCGCCTCCAAATCATCGCTTGGGGCCACTCTCTCCGCGATGCCAATCATTCGCTCTAGCGCCCATCGTAGATTGACGGCAGTTGGCCTGGCTTCGCCCAGTTCCAGAGAGGCCACCCGGAGGCCGTCCATAGTGGACTCCCTGTCCGCTCCCTTCAGGGTGGCCGCGGCCAGCACCATCCCGTAGGCGGCCGTTACTCCTATAGCGGGAGCGCCCCTTACTCGCATCTCCCGGATGGCGCGGGCAACTTCCTGGGGGGTCTTGATCTCCAGGAATATCTCCTCCCAGGGCAGGCGGCTCTGGTCCAGAAGCCTGAGACACCCTTGATTCCACTCTATGGCTTTGGGGGAAATGGGGGCTCCGCGTGATAGTGTCCTAATTTGAATGTCCTGAATGTGATAACTCTTCCAGCTTCCCAAGAGTGTCCAGCATTGTGTTATGCACAACTCCAAATATGACAGCAGCCTCGCTATGGGTTAAATTCCAGCCACTAGGCCACCTGTTCCCAGAGAGGATAGCATCTATCTTCCCATTCCGGTCAGGCATGGCAGCACATTCGTGCACATGATGCTGGATACGCTCTAGTAGGAATGCAGACCATTCATCTTTGGTCATGGTGGTTCTCCTTCGCACGCTGTTCGTGAACTATGGCCGCCCTCACTGCCTTCTCCGTTGAGTCCACAGGCCCTTGGTGGAGTACGGCCACAAAGCTCCGCGTTCTCTACGGACTTCAACTCGGACAAAGTGGCCTTATTATACAGAAGGTTGAGGCTTCTTGCCTTAACCGCGTTTGCTGTCGATTAGGGACGCTTGAGGAAAAGGCCACCAAGGGAACTAGGTCTGTTGCCGTAGTTGAGTTAGAGCAGCTTTGTTCACGGCTCGCGTGAAGAAGATCATGTTCAAGATTATTGCCAACGCTACTATGAACTCATTCTGTAATAGGGAGAATAGGATTTGATCCCGAACCCAGGAATCATAGACCCTCTTCTTCGTCGGGTTGGCGTGAGCAAGTCCACCCCATAAGAAAACCTCGAATACGGCCCTGTACGTTAGATCGACATTATTCAGATTAATGGGGGTTCGCTTATCTAAGGATATGTTAGTCTTGTCACGAGCATCGTTGAATTTTTTCGCGAGATCGGCCGCGACCGGTAGTCGTGCATACAAGCCCGCCATGTTATGGAACGATGTGGTTTCATTATCTTGGACAAAAAATCGCATCGTCAACACGAATGCATCAATCGACTCATCGTCCGGGCCATACCTCTGTAGTTGCACTGGTTGGTCTTGCCGCGCAGATATAGTGACACCACTGTTTTCAAGGCTCCGGGTAAAACTCAATCTTTCGAGCTTATCCGCCTTTTCATTGAATAATTGCAGAGTTGTTACAGCCAAGCTCACATCCATGACTACCTCACCCGTTACATCATGCGCCTAAGGAAGTGCCTGCCTTCACAACGGCAGGCGGTCGAGGTAAGCATACAGCACTCGCTTTATCCCTTCGCCATCAAAACAATGTCCTCCTTCATGGACTGTTAGCCCTTGGGCCCGAGCCCAACGACTGTGAGGCATTGTCGCGTCCCATACCGGATCCCAACCTTCTAATGCCTTCCTGAAATGAAGCAAGACCGAGCGCCTTGAGTTTCCTGTTTTGCCGCAGGCTGGACAAGAAAGCGTCTCAGGCATATCAACTCCCCCAATCGGCCTGATATCGAAAGTGCAGGTTAATTATACAGAACCTTGCGGTATCTTGCCTTAACCCTGCAACCTCTTCTGGACTGCCTCGCTGGTCAGCTCCCGGATGGCGTCCGAGGCAATCCACCTGGCGCTCCTCGAGTCCATTTCCTGAATGGCCCTGGCGGTTTCAACTGCCCTCTGGTTCAAACTGAGATTGCGCTTGCCAATCTGCCTTAAGGCCCAGTTCACCGCCTTCCTGACGAAGTTTCTGTCGTCGGTAGCCTCCCTCTGTATCAATGGAAGGAACTGTAGGAACTGCTCGTCAGAGGCTTTCTTGTCGTGGACGGCCAAAGCTGCCATCAGCACGAAACCTGCTCTCTTGACGAACTCCTCTTCCCTGGCGCTCCACTCAACCGCCTTTTGATAAGCAAACGCGGTTCTGTCGAAGAGATTGCTGCAACACTGATCACACACATCCCAGGAGTCGAAATCCTTCACCCAACTCTCCATCTGCTCCTCGGTGACTGCCTTGGGGTCGTCTACCAGGCAGGCTAGAATCCGCGCTTCGTGGACCCCCGATAACCAGAGCTGTTGAGCCAGGGGATGGTCTCTACCCACCTCCCTGGCCGTCTTCCACAGAGTGGGAATGGGTATTCCATAGGTGTTCTCCGGGTTGATTCCAAATCGCGCCATGCCTGCCACTGCTTCCGGATTGGACAGCGACTTCAGGCGTTCTACAATCTCTTCATACTGCATGGGTGACTCCCGATACTGGCCTCCACCCGACTCAATGCCTCAGTGCCTCGATGCCTGCTAATCCTAACGCGCCAGCCAGCGTAAAAACTGTGCTCCAGAGAACGATACCAAGACTGGTCCAAAACAACAGGCGACCAGCCGATTCCCCCAGTATGAAACCCAATGCGACTCCTAACGGCGCACCAGTAAGCAGAGGGGCCAGTAGCCCTAACCCTATTACCCCGTAGCGATGCCAAATCCGAGGGACAAGCCCGTGTTGCTCTTTCTTGTCTTTCCCGCTGTGGCGTCGCACCAGCCAAGTGCGGACGCGTTCACCAAGCAGCACAACAGCCAGAGCCCCCAGAATGGCACCAATGGCTGCTATGATGCCCACTACTACAGGATGAAGCCCCAGAGCCAGGCCGGTGGGAACTGCTGCCCACAGCTCAACTGCCCCCAAGCCAAGCACCGCCAGCATTTTTATCGCAAGTTCCACGGTGGCTTTTCCAAGGCCTGGGGCAGCTCATCCAGGCTCATGATCTGCAAATGAGGGTCGGCCACCTTCTCCTGACCCTCAGCCGTGCCCAAAAGCACCGTCCTCATGCCGGCCCGTTTGGCTCCCAGGATGTCGTTAGCGATGTGATCTCCCACGTGAAGTGCCTTTCCCGGTGGCGTTCCCAGGGATCTCAGAGTCCGGTAGAACATCTCTGTCGAGGGCTTGGCCAGCCTCACCTCGTCGGAGAAAGTGAGGACTTGAAAAAAGTCCAGGAGATCATGCTGCGCCAGGTATCTCCGGAACAACCTGCCGGGGGTCATGCCCGTATTGGATATCATGCCCAAACGGTACCCCGTTTTCCTCAGCTCCTCCAGGACACCATGCGCCTCCGGTGCAACGGGGGGAGGAAAATCGAAGAAGGCCTCAGCGTACCAGTAGGAGATACGATCTGCCACCTGGCGATTCAACCGCTGGGACAGGTTCTCATCTATGTAATCTATGAAGATGTTCACCTGCTCCTCAAAGGTGACGTCCTTCTCCTGGGCATGCATTGCTCGGCAGGTCCTGGAGCAATTGCGATACGCCGTCTGGAGATGCTCCAGGGAGAAGTCATAGCCCGCGCCGGTAAGGGCTTCCAGGGTCCCCTCCAGGCGACGCCTAGTCCGGGCCCTTCCAAGCTCGCGGTGGTCTAGGATAAGGGTCTGCCACAGGTCGAAGGTGACGGTCTCTATCGTGCTCATTGCAATGAAGTCCTCGTTCACATCCACGTATTATCTGCTGCATTTAGCGACCTTTCGCTACACTCAGAGCCTGCCATGAGCTTGATTCCTATATGGAAGTCAAGGCCGAGCGAGGGCGAGATGGCGAGGCACCTCCTGCTGAGGGTCGTAGGGCCTTCCTGTTTTCAGGATGGCGTAGATGACTGAGAGGAGCTTGCGCCCCACAGCGACGAGGGTGT
>JBDRIA010000047.1:0-2277 GCA_043816345.1 Chloroflexota bacterium | reverse complement strand
TCGGTGAACGAGCGCACCGCCTGGATCGTGGTGACCTGACTCATGGTGTGTACCTCCTTTTGGCTGGCGTCTGGTGCTTCCCAGCGAAGTTGCTGGGGCTGAGGCATACCAGCCTGTGCGCCCCTGAGCACCTTGAGCAGTTTTAGGACGTGCTCAGGTCCCCACCTTGTGGGCTAAACCTTGGACAGGTATTTTGCCTGAGCTACCGCCATCCCAGGCAGTAGCGTAGAGATCTCCTCGCCCTCCCCGTGCTCGCCCCACTCCACCCTGAGGTCGCCCTCCTCCACCGCCTGGAGAACGGCCCCCTCCTCCTCACGGAACAGGTTCAGCAGGACCTGCTCCGCAAAGATCGAGGACCCGCCCTCCGCCTTGAATGCGAGCTCGTAGGAGCCCGCATTGTCGAGGAGCCGGAGCTCCAGGACGCGTCCCCCCTGGGACTCGCCCCTGATCACCCCGTCCGTGACCGAGACCCGATCCCGGTCGAGCACCTCCGCGCCCGCCCGCGCCAGGTAGGGCAGGTGACTTGGGCCGCATGGGTACGGGGACCCCTCGACCCGGACCTGAAGCACGAACCCCGTGACCGTCAAGGACTTAGGCATGGTATACCTCCATTCGCCTGTAATGCCACAGGCAAGGCCGGTAGCAAAGGGCTACCATCCCTGCTCCCTCCTGAGAAGGAGCAGAGTGGTGGTCCTCCTTACTGCACATCCGGGCCGAATATGCTCGGCCAGACTTTCTCGAGGGCAGCGCCGTGCTCCCTCAGAGCCCACGCCAGGGCTCTGTTATGGCGCCGCACCTCCTCGGGGCTGGGGTGCTGCCCCAGCTCGGCCTCCACCGCAGTGGTGAGGCCGCCCAGCCCTAACATACGGCAGAGGCTGATGTGCTCTGCCAGGAGCATTGTCTGGGGTGTGGGGGTCATGCTCACACCTCCCCGTACGTTCTGCAGGTATCTTGGCTCTCACCGTAGAGAGCCACGACACCGCCCTGCTTGTGGATGACAGCCCGCACATCGAGCTGCCAGTGGCCCGTCCCCACGAGCCACGCCCAGCCCCCGCGCTGGTTACGCACCAGCGAAGAGACCGGGTACGGAGCTGCCTGGAGCAGGTGCCACCTGAGGGCAGCCCGCTCCAACCTCTGGAAGGTGCTCACAGTGCGCCTCCTTTCAACGCCCAGATGAGTTCGGCCCGGAACACCCGAGCCGAAGACAGGACCCACCGGTCCTTTTCACCGGCGTGGTTCCTGTACGCTGCGCTGGCCCGCACGAGAGCCAGCATGCCCTCGGTGAAGAGGGCAAGCAGCCCGCCCCACCGAGTGTCCACGCTCCCCGCGTAGAACAGCGCCATGAAAAGATGCACGGTGTACCTCCTCTCTGGCAGCAGAGACCAGGTGCTGCCTGTGTATTTGCCCTCCTGGTAGGGCTCTTTGGGTGCTACTTCTGCACCCACTGTCCCCTGACCCTGACGAACTGCCGGGCGTACTTGCCCGGGTCCACCACGGTCTTGGTCACCGCCGGCCGGGTGACCCCGAAGAAGCTGGGGTCTCTCCCCAGGGCTTCCTTGAGGATGAGGTCCTTGTCGTGGACCACCTCCTCCCTGAGCTTCTTGAGCTTGGCGTTGGCCTTGTCGAAGGCCTCCTGGATGGGGTCCACCGTGTTGGTGATCCCCGCCTCCGCCTTCCAGAGTTTGGAGAGCAAGGCCTCCACCCTGGGCACGGTCCCCTCCCAGGACCGCCTGGTCCGGATCTCCTCCTGGAGACCCAGTGCCTGGTCCTTGAGACCCTGGTCGCCCAGGACCTCCGCCCTCCGGACCGCACCGGAGAGCCTGTTGAGAACCGACTGTTTCTCCACCATGGTATGTACCTCCTTACGCGCACAATTGCGCTCTGGTGGTGCGCTGGGACTCGAACCCAGCACAGGGGGCCCCCGATCAGGGCTGCCTGTGGCACCGTGCCGCACCTGCCACTACCTCCTACCCGAGGTAGATGGTGACCTGGGTCTCCTTCTTGGGCGAGCCCGTCTCACCCTTGAGGAGCAGGCCCTCCTCGAGCCGCGCCCCCCGCAGCGCTGCCTCCTTGCAGCGCTTGCAGATGTCTTTCCCCTTCAAGACGGCCGTGTTGTACCCCAGGTACTTGCCGCACTTTGAACACGTCATGGTGTACCTCCACGTACAAAGCGCACCCAGCGAAGTGCTGAGTGCTAACTAATAGCCCCACAGAGATTCCTCTCCATGGGGCTCATGGCAGCAGCCTACAGCCGAGCAAGCGCCCAGGTGTAGGCTG
>JBDRIA010000046.1:0-5496 GCA_043816345.1 Chloroflexota bacterium | reverse complement strand
GCCTCTTGGGTCACCCCAACGGCTACTATGATCTGGTCCTCACTGACAACCACCTGGTCCTTCCTCGGAAGGATAGCCCTGCACATACCCCTGCCTGGTCTTCATGATGCGAGAGATCCTCCAACGCCATGGCAATGCGCCTGGAACTACGAAGCCCTTCCAGGGAAGGACGAAGCCCTTGACAGTAGGCGTAAAGAAGGACAGCTACCATCACTTTCGGGTCGTAGGCTGCCGCACCCCATCCGTCGTTCCGATAGGCACCGTAGAACTCCCCCAGGTCCATTTGCTCCACTGCATCTACAATGAACCACGCCAGGTCTTCTTCCCCCAGCCACTCCCGCATCGACGGCGGCATCAGGTAGCCCTGCTCTCGCTCCCAACGCAGAAGGTTGTAAGCCATAGACTCGTTCCTCGCCCGATGTTTCTACAAGCTTACTCCTGCACCTGCACAGCAGGAAGAGGGTTTATGGGACAGGCTCCTGACCCCCATTATTGCTTTCACCAGACACGAAACACTTGCACGCCAATTATCTTTGTACTGGGGAGTTGAGTCCACGGTGCTAGATTTTGACACGAATACCGAGGTAGCTATATCATCAGAGGTCGAAGCGAGGCTCCTATCGGAGGGTCTGGTAACACCCCGAGGATTAATCGTGGTGATAGGGTCCGCACCGTTGGCTGCTCAAGGTAAGACCAATTTCATCAAAGTACAGAGAATCTGTACCTCAATCCACGTGGAGTAAATGCATTATCCGGATATGAATCCTGGGCGGGAGAACTGAAGGAATGAGCCATATTGCGTATTTCTCGATGGAGGTCGGCCTCGATCCTGCCATGCCTACCTATAGCGGCGGCCTTGGGGTCCTGGCCGGCGACACCCTGCGGGCGGCCGCCGACCTTGGCGTCCCAATGGTGGGTGTGACTCTGATATACCGGAAGGGCTACTTTCGTCAGAGGCTGGACACCCACGGAAACCAGTCCGAGACCCCCTATGAATGGTCCCCTGAGCAGCTTCTCGAACCAATGGAACCCACAGCCTCCATCGTCATTGAGGGGAGGACTGTGCAAATACAGGCTTGGCGCTACGAGGTGCGGGGAGTCAGGGGGTACGTCGTGCCGGTCTACTTCCTTGACACCAATCTTCCTCAGAATGACCCATGGGACCGAGAGCTTACCGATCACCTCTACGGGGGGGATGCACGGTACCGGCTCTGCCAGGAGACGGTACTGGGCATGGGAGGCGTGGCCATTCTGCAAGCACTGGGTCACACAGGAATCGAAACTTATCACATGAACGAGGGACATGCTGCACTACTGGCTCTTGCCGTGCTGGAGCTGTCCAACGGAGGCCCACTGTCTACACTGATCTCCGCGGATGTAGAACGGGTGAGGAGCCAGTGCGTGTTTACCACCCACACGCCTGTTCCCGCCGGGCACGACCAGTTCCCGGTGCATTTGGTACGCGATATCCTGGGTGAGTTCTGGACCACTTCTCTGGAGGCGTTGGGGTGTCTCTTGGGTGGCACTCTCAACATGACCTACCTCGCCTTGTTCTTTTCCCGCTACGTCAATGGTGTCTCGATGCGCCATGAGCAGGTCTCCCAGGAGATGTTCCCTCAAAACCCGATCAACGCCATTACCAATGGCGTCCATGCTGCCACGTGGACTGCACCCTCCTTCCAACGACTCTATGATCGCCACATTCCAGAGTGGCGCCAGGACAGCCGCTACCTACGCTATGCAGTGGGCATACCTTTACCAGAGATTCAGGAGGCTCATGGCGAGGCAAGAAGAGAGCTGTTGGAACAAGTCGCCAGTCGAACAGGGGTGCAGCTTGAACCCACCGTCATGACACTGGGATTCGCCCGGCGGGCCACCCTTTACAAACGGCCAGACCTTCTGTTCGCCGACATCGAGCACCTCAAGAGAATCGCCAGGCAAGTTGGGCCTCTTCAGGTCATCTACGGGGGCAAGGCTCACCCTCGGGATGATGGTGGGAAGAACATGATCCGGCGAGTCTTCCAGGCGCGAGAGGCGCTTGGGGACACCGTCAAGGTCGTCTACCTGGAGGAGTACGACATGACCCTTGGTAAGTACATCTGCTCAGGGGTCGATCTGTGGCTCAATACGCCTCAGAAGCCTCAGGAGGCCTCGGGCACCAGCGGCATGAAGGCTGCCCTCAACGGCGTCCCAAGTCTCAGTGTTCTCGACGGGTGGTGGATTGAGGGCCACGAGGAACAGGGGTAACGGGATGGTCCATCGGGGAAGAATGGGGACACGACAGCTCGTCTCCTGACGACAGCGACTCCCTTTACAACAAGCTCGAACACATCATAGTGCCGATGTACTACAACCGGCCCGCCGCCTGGGCAAGAGTCATGCGCTCCGCCATCGCCCTAAACGGGTCTTTCTTCAATGCTCAGCGCATGGTCTCCCAGTACGTGGATAACGCCTATTCATTGGCCCATCCGGATGGAGGATCACAATCTGGTGACAAGGACTCCAGGAGGGAGCCATGAGGTCCTCGCCGGTTGGCACCTCGCTGGCCCAGGCATGGCACATGCTCTCCAGAGAGGACGCCTTGCTCGCCCTCGATGCCAGGATGGGCGGTCTGTCTACCGACGAAGCTCAGCGAAGGCTCAAACAGTACGGGGCCAACACCATCAAGCTTGGCGGCAAAGCCAAGCTGTGGCCCATCATCCTGCATCAGTTCACGAGTCCTCCGATCTTCGTTCTTCTGACAAGATTAGGGAAGACAATATCCGAAACTGAGGATGGATGAGTGGCACAGGTCTGGGACAGCCTGAAGGACTTTCATGAGGTGTTCGTGCCATTGTTGGTGGCTATGGACCCTCTGGCGTCAGTCCCTTTTCTGCTCACTCTTCTTGAACCTATCGAGGTCAGCCGCCGAACAAGGGTGATTCATGTCGCGTTGTTAACGGGGCTCGTCCTTGGCCTCCTTTTCCTTGGCCTAGGGAGAGGCATCCTGCTTATCCTGGATATTCAGATCGCACACTTTCTCATCGCCGGTGGTGTTGTTCTCCTGGTGATCTCGCTGAGGGATCTTCTTACCGTCACACCTCAGACTCCTCTGGCTCCCAACGAGCTCGTCGCTGTGGTGCCCATAGGCACCCCCCTCTTGGTAGGACCAGCGACCATCTCCATGCTGATCCTCCTTACAGGGTTGTATCCGGCGTGGCTCGTTGTTTTCGGCTTTCTGGTCAACATGCTGATTGCATGGATTGTGTTTAGACATTCGCAGCGAATAGAGGCTTTCCTGGGCGAGGGGGGACTCCAGGCATTCGCTAAGGTTGCGTACCTTCTACTCGCCGCGATAGCTGTCAAGCTCATCAGCCAGGGCATCATAGACGTTATCAAAGCCGTGGAGTAGACCCCCGGGCGTGGTTTAGGCTTCCGACTCGGGAGACGCAGCCATAGCCCGGTCCCAGTACTCTGGCTCCCTCAGGTTCCTGGGCCACCGCGTCCAGGCCAGCAATCTTCTCAGTGTGGCCGCGTTCCAGGCCCTGGAAGAGGTCTGATTCCCCCAGCAATTCGATGAGGGGTGTCGAATTCAAAGTTCGCTCGCTATCTGGTGGGCTGGACCGGATCACATTCACCGGCCCTAATGCAGATATGGCATACCCACGTCTATCCCTGAAGGTCTATAACGTGAAGGCGAGTCTATATTGCCCGCTGTTGCTGAAACCCTGCTAGAAGTCATTTCAAAACCCCGTTTTGAAATGGTGCCCTCCTCCCGCTCCTGGGGTGGGGCAGCTTTGTTTCAAAAGTCCTCCTGGATTTTTGAAACAGCTTCTAGTCACCCACGTCGATTATCAGTTGCCTGGCCTTCCTGGCTTCCGGCTTGGTGAAAGAGATGCTCAGAACGCCATCCTTGTGGCTCGCCCTGCCCCCGCTGCGCGACAATATCACCACCATCGGTGTAAACCAGCGCACCTTCAACTACTGCCGCCACTGCCAGTAGGGGCGATTCATGAATCGCCCCTACAAGAGGCCCATCTCTACCCGAACATGCCCCTGATGCCCCGGGGCATCCTGCCAGAGGACATCTGCTTCATCAGCTTCTGCATCTGGCGGAACTGATTGAGGAGCTGGTTCACTTGCTGGGGTGTGGTACCACTGCCTTTGGCAATGCGCCGCCGCCGGCTGCCGTTGAGAACATCCGGGTTGCGTCGCTCTCTGGGGGTCATGGAGTAGACTATCGCCTCCAGGGTTTTCAGATGTTTTCCATCCAACTCTTCCGGCGACATCCGCCGCGACAGCGAAGAGAAGCCTGGTATCATCTCCAGTACCTGGCTAAGCGGCCCCATGCGGTTCACCTGGTGAAGTTGCTCCAGGAAGTCCTCCAAGTTGAAGGTTGCCCTGCGGATTTTGCGTTCCATCTCACGGGCGCGCTCTTGATCCATGGACTCCTGGGCCCTCTCCACCAGGGTGAGGATATCCCCCATGCCCAGAATACGAGAGGCCAGGCGGTCTGGATGGAAAGGCTCCAGGGCCTCGACCCTTTCCCCTGTGCCAATGAACTTTACGGGCAACCCCGTCACCTGGGTGATGGAGAGGGCCGCCCCTCCGCGGGCATCGCCGTCCAGCTTGGTCATGATGAGGCCCGTCAGCCCTATTCTCTCATGGAAGCTCTGGGCCGAATTGACGGCGTCCTGGCCCGTCATGGCATCCACCACCAGGAGAAGCTCTGCGGGCGATGTGGCCTCTTTGATCTCCTCAAGCTCCTCCATCATCTCGTCGTCTATGTGCAGTCGTCCCCCGGTGTCCAGAATGGCCCATGCAGCCCCGATGTCCTTGGCCTTCTGCACCCCCTGGCGGCACACCTGCAGCGCGCTGGAGTCGGGCCCCTCGCTGTACACGGGCACGTCCAGCTGTCTGCCCAGGGTCTCCAGCTGCTCCACCGCGGCCAGACGTCGAAGGTCTCCAGCCACCAGCAGCACTCGTTGGCCGTCCCGTTTGAGATGGAGGGCCAGCTTGGCGGCCGTAGTGGTCTTTCCCGATCCCTGGAGACCCGCCAGCATCACGACCGTGGGAGGACGGTCGGACCCGACGAGCTTCGAGGACTCGCCGCCCAGGATGGCGATCAGCTCCTCGTTGACTATCTTCACTATCTGCTGGCCGGGGCTGAGGCTCTCCAGCATCTCGCTGCCCACGGCTCGCTCACGCACCCTCTGAACGAAGTCTCGGGCCACCCTGAAGTTGACGTCGGCCTCCAGCAGGGCCAGGCGCACCTCCCTGAGACCTTCATCCACTTCCTTCTCCGTGAGACGGCCTTTGCCGGAGAGGCGACTGAAGACGGCGTTGAGTTTTTCAGTAAGGGCTTCAAACATGATAGGTCTATTGTAAGGTAGAGATCAGTTTTCTCCAAGGCTTACGACTAGTTGATGACAGGTTATGGCAGCAGAAAGCCGAGGTCCCGGTTGTCCACTAGCGTTAATGCCGTTGGCCCGTCCTCTCCCATAGTGCAGTGAATGC
>JBDRIA010000045.1:0-30814 GCA_043816345.1 Chloroflexota bacterium | reverse complement strand
AGTCCCCAGAACAGCAGGACCGAGCCTGGCAGAATGATGGCCTCCAGAAGCAAGCTGGTCAACACCAATGCCAGGAATTTCCCCAGGAGAAACTGAGTTCTGCTTATGGGCTTGCTCACCATGAGAAGCAGGGTGCCTTTGTCTCGCTCCCGATCAACCAGTTCGAGGCCGGAAGTCCCCACCATCAGGTAGGCCAGATATAACCCCGCCATCCACAAGAAGGAGATTGTTATGAAAAAGCCCACTAAGGAGCTCGTCTCCATTTCCAGGGACATGGTGTTCGCTTGGAAGGTCTCTCGCCATACGACCAGGGACCAAAACAGTGCGGGCACCAGTCCGCCAGCGACGAGGGCAACGGTCCTTGGCACGCTCATCAGATCGCCGATGGTCTTGGCCATGACCACGTGAAATCTCATGCCTTACTCCTCTTCCATCCCCATGGTCTTGCGGTAGATGCTTTCCAGGCTGGCCCGCTCCTCGCTGATGTGCTCCAGTTCGGCATTGCACTGAGTCACCGCCTGCGTTATCTCCCTCCTCAGAGCCGCCCCGTCCTCTGCTACCAGATGCACAAAATTGTCGGCGTCAATCCACCCTTCCTGGAAACACTCCCTCGCTCTTAGAACCTCCAGCACCGCCTCATTGCGCGAGGTCTTGAGGAGGTAATGGTTTTCGGCAAACTGTTTCCTTAGCTCCGTTGTGCTGCCCTGGACCACGATACGCCCACGGTTGATCATGGTCAGGGAATCCACAATCTGCTCCAGCTCCCCCAGGATGTGACTGCTGAGGAGGATTGTTGTTTTTCTGTCCTGGGAAAGCTGCCTTAGCTTATCCAAGATGGAGAGCCTACCAGTGGGGTCCATGTTGGCGGTGGGCTCGTCAAGGATGAGGAGATCTGGCTCGTGAATCAAGGCTTGGGCCAGGCAGAGCCTCTGTTTCATGCCGGCGCTGAACTTTGTTCCCTTTCTATCCCCAAAGGGGCCCAGGTCCAGCCACTCCAGGAGGTTATCAGCCCTCTTTTTGGCCTCTTTCCCCGAAACCCCACAGACCCTGGCCAGGTAGACCAGGTAGTCGAAGGCGGTCAAATTGTCGTACATGACTGGGTGCTCTGGAGCGTACCCGATAAGCGCCCTGGCGGCAGGGGAGCCGATCTCATGGCCCTCGATCCAGGCATCTCCCCCTGTGCGTCGAAGGGCGCCAATGAGTATCTTCATTGTGGTAGTCTTTCCTGCCCCGTTGGGCCCCACGAAACCGTGGATGCTGCCTTTCATGACCTGCATGTTGATGCTATCCACAGCGGTGAAGCTCCCGAAGCGCTTGGTCAGTCCCGCGGTCTGAATCATTATGCTGTTATCCATGTTGCTTCTTCCTTCGCCGATACGTGGTGACGAACCCAGAAAGGGGGAACCAGAGAGCGACGGCGAATAGCATCATCGTCATACCAATTGCCACTGTTACAGCAGAAGATCCCTTTTCCACGGTGAAGTCCGCCGTCCTATAGATTCCCCTGCCGTATTCATCCAGGGAGCGAATGGTCACCTGGTGCTCCCCCTGGGCCACGGAGGTGGTGAACTCGTTCTCATTGGTGCGGGCAATCTCTACACCATCTATGAGCACTTGATTGAAGGTGCCAATGGCTACGCCTGTCCATTGGACTGTCAGCGGAGAGGCCTGGGTGCTTCCCACGGCGGGCGAGGTGATGTTGAGGTCGTTGGCCACGTCCACAAGATAGACCTCTCCCACCATGCCCACCACGCCGAACCTGCTACCGTGGCCCAGGTCTAATAACTTGGAACCTGTCAGCCGGAAGTCGGCCAGCACTTGCTCCTGGTGAATGTCCACCACCATCAATCTGAATTCTTTGGCCTGTTCAGATTCGCCCAGGGCTGTGATCACCGCCAGTTCTGCGAGATCATCGCCGTTGACGTCTCCCACTTCTCCGACCAGGAGGCCTGGTTGCCACCTCTCTTCCTGATTGCCCCCAGTGCCAATCTCCTCCAGGACAATCTCTTTCACTATTACATTATGGGCTACGTCGTAGAGCACCACCTTGGCTCCAGCTTGCCAGGTGAGATTCTTTACCAGGGCCAGGTCTGCTATGCCATCCCCCGTGATATCCGAGATGGGAGCCGCGGGCAAGGAACCCTCCTGGTAGCCTCCTCCTCCCCCACCATTGGGCTCCGGGAGATCACGTATCCCTTCTTCGTAGCCGTTCTCCCAGAGAATGCTTCCGCCCCGGCCGCTCAAAACCTGCAGCAGGGGGCCTTCTCTGCCTTCAGCCCATCTCCGGAAGAGAAGGGTATCTACGTTGCCATCGCCATCCAGGTCTGCAGAGGCCAGGTCCAGGGCCACGTTTCCCCCATCCATATTCTCCATCTTGAGCAGCTCTTTCCCGGTAGCTGTGGATACGAAGATGCCCGTGGGCTGCTTGCCCTCCTGGTGCCTTGGGTAGAAGATATCCCGCACGCCATCGCCGTCCAGGTCGTCAACTAGCCTTACCTGCCAGAGATCTATGCCTTGCTCGAACTTGATGCTTGGACCGCGCTCGAACCCAAGCCCGTCGTCTTCCATCGTGCTGAGGGCCATCACTATCTCCTGGTAGCTGAAGATAACCAGGTCATCAATGCCGTCGCCGTTCAGGTCGCCCGGCACACGATAGATAGAGCTCCAGGAGTCCTCAAGCTGCAAGTCCAGGACCATTTCCGGGGCCTCTTCTCCGGTGAAGGGGTCCTGGTATGTCCAGGGCTCGTGAGTCCTGGTCCACAGCAGCTCCCCGGTGGGGCTGACGATGAAGATGTCCCTGGAACCGCCCACTACCAACGCAACGCCGATCTCTCCCTCCTCCGCATTCGCGTCCCGTATCACGTCCAGGGAGTTGATGGACTTGTCGATCCTGCGCCCCTTCTCTTCATTGTCCAAGCGCTCCTGCCATTGCTCCAGTTGGTCGGATAGCTCCTTCTCATTAAGGCCTTCCCGCCATCCTCTCTCCTGTTCCGCCTTTTGGTCTACCAGTTGCTGTTCGAAATTATCCCGCTGGTCCCTTTCCCAGTCTGCCCGTTCTTCCTGCAACTGCTGTTCAAAATCATCCCGAGCAGTCTGTTCGTAATCGGCCAACTCTTCTTCGGGTCGTCCATCTCCCCGTAGCTCCTCCAAGTCTGCCTGCAGTTGGTCATTGAACTGGTTGCTCATATCCTCCTGGTAGCGGTTCCACTGGTCTGGGAGCTGCTGCTGCTCAAAGTCATCCCGCATCTGCTGTTCCTGGCGGGCCCACTCTTCTGGGAACCTTGTCTCCATCTCCATCTCATGCTGCCTAATGATTCCTTGCTCAATGATGGAAGGATCACTATATAGCCCCTCCCAGAGGCCGTAGTATGTCTGGGTCACCACGGGCTGTTTGAGCAGTACCAAGCCATCCTTGCCGCTAATCACCATGAGTTGAGGTTCGTAATCTCCCTTGCCAGGCTCTGGCCGTTCCCCCGGCGGCTGAATGAAGCCGATGATGTCTTGCTTGCCGTCCTGGTTCAGGTCCGGGGCCACCTGAATGCCGCCGATGCCCCCGGTGGTGGCAAACTCCTCATAGGGCATCACATAAGACCAGGCTCTCTCTTCGGTGGCTCCGTCCAACACATAGAGCACCCTGGCCCTGGGTTCCGGGTCCTGGCGGTAGATCTCCGAGCGGATGAGGATGTCCTGAGTTTCGTCGCCGGTAAAGTCGCCACGCTCCACGGCCACCTGCGTCATGCCTGGATAGTCCCAGAGAACTTCTCCCGATGATGAGACGCAAACCAGGTCTCCATAGGAGGAGGCAAGGAGGATCTCGCCGGAGGCCAGCTCCTTGACGGCGTACCAGCTTTCAAAGGAACCCTCGGAGCTGGAGTCATCCTGTATGGGCTCCCCGTCCTGCAGATCAATAACCTGCATGCTTCCCGAAGGCAGGAGTATGACTGGCTCCCCTTCCAGGGTTGTGGTCTCCATCCGAGCAACGTTCTCCATTTCCAGGCTGGTGTTTTTCCAGAGGGTTCTTCCTGTTGCGGGGTTTATCAGGAACAGCCCGGCCCCCCGGGGCTCCTGTCCCTGTTGCCCCTGCCTACGACCCAGATAAGCCGAGGCAAGAATCTCTTCAACATCGTCTCCCGTGACGTCGGGGGTCAGGGCCAACCTGAGGTTGAAGAAGTGGAAGTCCCCTGGGCTTGAGGTACGCATACTCTTACTGCCGTAGTACCTGGTCAGCAAGGCATCTACGTACTCAATTACCTGGAGCTCCCACTGAACAGTCCCTTCTCGAAGGTCTACGAGGCGAACATAGCCGTCCTCTGAGCTGACTACGGCCCACGGTGCGCCTAGAAGGCTTACCGGAACAATGTCCCAGACGGACCTGTCAACCTTGCCCCCTCTACTCCCCT
Source organism: Chloroflexota bacterium (assembly GCA_043816345.1). Taxonomy (GTDB): domain Bacteria; phylum Chloroflexota; class Dehalococcoidia; order Lucifugimonadales; family UBA2985; genus JBDRIA01. The sequence goes on along the minus strand of JBDRIA010000045.1, from coordinate 26,414 downwards.
GCCCCTTGATTACATCGTACTTGGCCACCAGTTTCATCTGCCAAAGCAGTGTCCCTTCTTTTCCGCTGAGGGCATACAGGGAACCATTTTGCCCTCCCACTGCCAGGTCCGGGATGCCATCCCGGTTGAGGTCTTCAGTAGCTGCTACTCTCCAGAGGTTGTCACCGGCCTCGAAGTCCCACAGCGAACTTCCCGTCCTGCCGTCCAGGGCATAGACTCGGTAGCCCGAGTTGGCAATCACATCCTTGATACCGTCGGAATTCACGTCCACTGCTTCGATATCGAAGGTGAGGGTCTGCTGGTCGGTCCACATCAGGTTTTCGATGAAGACCTCCTGGGTGGGTACAGAGTGCCATACCTTATCGCCGGTAGCAGTGCTGTACACGCGGATGTTGGGGAAGTAGGTATCGCCGACAGCAAGCACCACCTCTAGTTGGCCGTCTCCCGTTACATCGTCCAGCAGAGCCACGTCCATAACAGAGCTTGAGGTGGGAATGTGCTGTAGCAGTGTTCCGCGAGAGAGGATGTAGAGTCCCCTTGATGTACCTAGAAGAGTTGCCTCTTCTCCGTCCCCATTCAGGTCGGCAGTCAAGATATCTGAGGTGATGGTGCCCTCAATACCGACTCCCAGGCTACGCACGGAGATGGCAGTATCGGCTGTGACGGGCGAGGGTATCGCGGACTGTACCGGGGACTGGAAGGCCGCGGCGGTAGATTCATCGAGCAAGGACAATGGAGCGGTAGAGGAGGCAGAGGTGATCAAGGCGACCACAAGGCCTATAGGCAGGAGGCGTGACAACTTCGTCATCCCTCTTTGCCTCCGCAAGGTGGACTCCGGCCGATGTTGTTTGTGGAGCACCGTTACACGTCCCTGGTATGGCTGAGCCGCTTCTCCCGCCCTCTGGGTATGGAAGGAAAGGGAGCAACACAATATGACCTGCGTTGCTCCCGCCGTATCTAGGGTCTGGAAGCCAGGGGATTTCTTGCTCTACACGAGTTTATTCCTTTTTGCCTCCGCTTTTCAAGTCGTCCAGTTGCTTTCCCAATGCCCGCGCCTCGCTCAGCTAAAAGGCCCCCCTTCTGCCCTCTCCACGGGCCCGCTAACCTGTACTGGGCTGCCACCAGTTAAGGATACCCTCGCCATGCTTCCGAACGAGCTCTTCCGTCAGGCGATACTGCTCTAGATTCGGCTCCGTGTCCAACAACTGGCGCACTTCTGCCTTGCTCCGATGCTGGACGGGCCATGTTGGAGCGTTGGAGACCCGCATAGCAAGACGGCAGGCCACTGCTGCGGCATCCCGCATGTCAGCGAGTTGTGGCTTGTCGGCAGTGTCCCAGAACGTGTGTCCATAGCCCCGGCCGGAGGGTGGCGGGCCTTCGGCATCTCCCAGGCCACCAGTTGGAACACCCTCAAGAAAGTAGTAGAAATGGTCGGAGAAGCCGCTAAGCCGTTGTCCCACGGGGAAATCGCCCCCCATCTCCTCTCCCGCTTGATGGAAGTAGCCTTCCAACTCGGGCCACCGATGAAGTAGGACACCCTTCCGTCCCGGGCGTCCCGCAGCGTCCAGGTTGAGCATGAACCGAACCCGTGGCAGTTCCTCTCTGTGCAGGTTGACGTCAGTGATGGAGCCGAAGAGGCCCACCTCCTCGTTGCTGTAGATCACGAAGCGCACGGAGCGATCAAGCCCATCCGTGACCTTGGACAGAACTCGCGCTGCCTCCATGACGACCACCGTCCCAGAGACGGGGTCCAGGGCTCCCTGTGCGATGTCGTGGCCGTCCACGTGGCAACCAAGGATGACAGACTCCTCGGGGACTCGGGCCCCACCTACGGAGCAGATGATGTTGTGGGCCTTCATAGGACGAAGCTGGTCGGTGGTTTTGATGCGCAAGCGCACCTCTCCGTAGCGCTGAGCGAGGCGCACCAGCAGGTCCCCGTACTCCTTGGCTATGCCAACGCCAGGTATAAGAGCATCGTGGGTCCAGCCAATGGAGCCTGTCTCCGGGCCCTGCCCCTCCAAGTGCTGCATCCAGATGAAGCCCACCGCCCCCAGGAGGACTGCCCGGTCGTACTTCTCCATGCGGTGCATCCATCGGTGGCCTGGGGGCGAGCTTGTCTTGGCCATTACGATACTACCCTGGATCTCTTCCCTCACGCGCTCGAAGTCCTCGATAGTGCCATCACCCACAAAGACCAACTTTCCCTCCACTTCCCCCGGGTGGCAATAAGGGAGGGAGATGCAGGCCACTTCTCGGATCACCGGGCTGGTGACAGTGAATGTGGAAGGTCCTCGTAACCACCCCTGGTAGTCATAGGTCTCGATATGTGGATTCCGAGTGCCATAGCTCGTGAACTTCTCCAGAATGAACTCAGCTGCCTTCCGAGCCTCCTCGGTACCGTCGAAACGCGACCCGTACTCGTCACACAGGACGAGAAGGTTATCCCGCATCTCGGTAGAGTAGTAGATTTCCCCCAACATCGCCTTCTCTATCTCAGTGTAGGGATTCGAAAGCTCCATAAATGCCTTCCCTTCTGACATAAGTCCCTTCTACACGTTTTCAATGAGTAACAGGCTGGCTACCATTACCAGCTTGCAGCATACTGTACCGCGATACCCCACCCAACTAGCTTTGACCCAAGAGATCTCCCCGTGGCAAGGATCCAACACAAAGTGTTCAGGTGCAGATTACTACCTGAGTGGTGGTAAGGCAAGTCATTCAACCGATCCACCGACATTGACTCAAGCAGTACTCCGGGTGGAGGAAACATGCCCTTTCGTCGGACAGGTCATCGCCAACACATTGACCGCCATCTACCCATTTTCACATATCTGGTACTTGGGATAGAGGCTGCTCTCCCTTTGAGAAACGGGGAATGCATAAGAACGTGGGGAGAAACAGGGTGCAAGCAGGTTCCTGGAACCCCGTGGGAGCTGGGTGGAGGCCGTCACGACGAAACAGCGATGGAATCCGTGGGCATGAGTGTCCTTGCTGTTGCCGCTCATCCGGATAATGAATGTCTTGGTTTAGGTGGGACTCCCGCTAAGAGGGTTCCAGAAGGAGGTGATGTGTATTGTTTGTCCCTTGGATGGAGAGCATCGCCTCCACCAACCCACAGAGTATGATTCGCGGTTGAGGGATACTCAAGGCGCCGTATGTGTCCGCTCTGTAGCCGCGTAGACTTTCCAGTCCTGGCCATTTTGCAGGTTTGGCTCGACTACCGCCATTTCTTGGGTACATGCTGGCCGCCTCTTCGTCCGCTACCTTGTCGCACCACGCGCTTGAGTGCTAAGTTTCTCTTGGTGGCGCTCAGGCAGCGCGGGTTTTCGCGCTATCAAGATCAGGGCGGCACCCAGGAAGTTGAGTATCGCTAGGCCCAGAAAGGGGACCATATAGCTGCCCAAGGTGTCAAAAAAGTACCCCGCTGCTATGGGAGCACCTACCATCGCAATATTCATAGGCAGTTGCGAAACTCCTAGAATGGTGGCGAATTTCTTTCTCCCAAAGTAGTCTCCCCGGATGGCCGTCAGCAACGGTATCCTTGGTCCGAGGCCCGTTCCGTACAGTACGGCAAAGAGGTAAGCGCCAGGGACTGTCTGGATGGTCGCCGCCACCAACACCCCCATTCCCTGAATGACCACGAAGACAGCGATTAACGGCTGCTTCGGCAGGCGGTCCCCCAGGAAGCCCCCTGCCACTTGGCTGATGGACCCAGCAACGCCGTAGGTGAGCACCACGGTCCCCGCACCGGCCATGGACATGCCGATGTCCGTCATGGCGGGAATGATATGGACAGCTATGGTTACAGCCGCCACAGCCGAGAACCCGTGAGCGGCGGCAATAGCCCAGAAGGCCGTGGTCCGCAGGGCTTCCCCCACTGTGAAGTTGCCTTCGTCCTCCAGCGCGGCCTCCTGAGCAGAGGCCTCCGTGTCTGAGGAAGAGTCGCCATCAGGACGCTGGCCGTACTCCTCGGGGCGGTTGCGCACCAGTAGGGCGATGGGAACGGTTAACACCCACACGCCGATCCCCAGCCACAGCGCGATAGGCCTCCACCCATATGCGTCCATGGAACGGCCCACAAAAGGTGCCAACAGGGCTCCCAAGTTGATCCCTATCATACCTATAGCCATGGCCTTGGTCCGATGCCGGCGGAACCAATGGTTGATGGCTGCCATAAGGGGGATAAAGCCCCCCAGTCCTGCCCCCGCGAAGATGAGCAGGAAGGTGAGGTAGTAGCCGATTACCCCCTGAATCAGGCTGAAAGCGACGAACCCCGCTCCAAGGATCGCAAACCCGATGAGGATCATACGGCGGCTCCCCAAGCGGTCGGTCAGATACCCCTCAAGGGGACCCAGGAGAGCGCCCTCGACGCGGCTGAGGGAGAAGGGGATCGAGAGGACAGCACGGCTCCACCCAAACTGGCGCTCCAAGGCCACAAAGAAGAAGCCCAGACCCTGGTTTATGGGGGTGATGATCGCTGTTAGGGTAAAGAGGGATATCCCTACCAGCCACCAGCCGTAGAATATCTGGGTGGGCGGCTTCCACCGTAGGTTTGATGTTTTCACGTGACTAATCAGGAATATCTCTGCTGAAAGGGAGTCCAACAAAGTGTACCACAGGAGGGTACAAGATGGCCTTATTATTCTTCTTCATCCCACGATTATGAGGTGAACCTTGTTTGCGAACGGTGACCGGAAGGCACGCGATCGCTGACGCAGCGGCTCCACCAGCACACCCCGCATCTTGTATAGGGATCGCCCTCGCTTTGTCAGTAGCTTGCGCTCCATCCTGTCCCTCGGGGACAACCCTTCTCCCGTAGCATCTTCCGCTGTTTCCAGTCCTTGGTGGTGGCAATGAGAAGCTCGGGCATCTCTGGGCAGGAGCAAGCCTTGATGTTGGCCTCACTCCAGTAGCCCGCATCGGCCAAGCCCGCTTTGGGCCGTTCTTCTATCCCAGCCGCATCGACGGCGGCATCAGGTAGCCTTGATCTCGGTCCCAACGCAGAAGGTTGTAAGCCATAGACTCGTTCCTCGCTCGATGTTTCTACAAGCTTACTCCTTCACCTACACAGCAGAAAGAGGGTTTATGGGACAGGCTCCGATATGGCGGGGGTTCCACCCGCGGACATCGGGTTATCCCCGCGTTCGGAAACCGGAACACAGGCTGCTGCCGCTTCCTCTTCCCGGGTTCCAGGTTAGGGACCAGGCTACATCTTAGGAGTGCGCTCCGGGCACTGGCAGATTGTCTACTAACGCCGTAATGACCTTCGAACCATCCAGTCCCCGGGCTCGTGCCTCCGGTGTAAGGATGAGGCGATGAGCAAGAACCCCCACGGCCAGTTCCTTCACGTCGTCGGGAACAACAAACTCTCGGCCTCGAATGAGAGCCAGCGCCTGAGAGGTGCGGAACAGGGCCAGGGAACCCCTGTGCGAGGCCCCCAGTACTATATCTTGGTGTTGGCGGGAGGCCTGGGTCAGGGAGACTATGTATCGACGCACCAGGGAGTCTACATAGATGGCCTTGGTCTCCTCCTGCACAAAGATCACCTTCTCTGGTGTAGTAACCGCGGCGACCTCAGCTATGGGATTTTTCCTCTCCTGGCGCTCGATGATGGCCATCTCCTGCTCAAAGCTGGCATACCCCAGGGTGACCCGCATAATAAACCGGTCTAGCTGGGCTTCGGGAAGGGGGAAGATGCCGTGATACTCCACCGGGTTCAGGGTAGCAATGATGAAGAAGGGCCTGTCCATACTATAGGTCACGCCGTCTACAGTCGTCTGGCGCTCCTCCATGGATTCCAGCAAGGCTGCCTGGGTCTTCGAGGGTGCCCGGTTGATCTCGTCGGCCAGGACCACCTGGGCCATAATAGGCCCCGGCCTGAACTCGAACTCCCCCGTCTTCTGGTTATATATGTTAACTCCGGTGATATCGCTGGGCAGCAGGTCCGGCACAAACTGAATGCGCTTGAAGCTGCACCCGGAAGACAGTGCTATGGCCCTGGCCAGGGTAGTCTTCCCCAGTCCAGGCACATCTTCAATGAGCAGATGCCCTTCCGAGATAAGGGCGACCAGGCCAAGCTCAATAGCCCGTTCCTTGCCCACAATGACCTTCTTAATATTGTCCCGGAGCTGATGTACTATCTGTGATGCTTCGGCTAGCTGGTTCAAGCCTACTCGCCCTACCTCTCAAAGTGCGAAGTTTGTGGTATTCGCCAAGTTTACCACGAAGGGGCCTGAGGATGTGGGCTGAAGCGCCAGGGAGTACTACTCTGAGGAAGCAGTAGGCTCCCTGGCCTGCCTCAGGTGGGCCATCAGCGCTCTCTTGATACGGCGCCAGGCCCAGACTAATCGCATCTCCTCAATGTGGCTGGGCGTTATACCGCCGTACCGCTGTCGGACGAAGGTATTGGACACAAGGTTTACGTCCGCACTGACCTCGGGGACTAGCTGAGAGAGGCCGTGAGAGAACTCGAAAGCCGTTTGCGATGGAGGTGAAGGAAAGCCCAGGAAAGTAGCAAGGCGATGCATCCTTTCGTAGACTCCTTGTGGGGAGCGCACTCCACCGTACTGTCGCACCCATAGGATACGCATGAGGACGGCTCCCATTAGCAAAAAGAGAGCGAACAGAGTGCCTCCCATCCCCAGAGGTGTACCGAAGTATCTCTCGGGCAAAGCCCGCAGGCCCTCTCCTCCAGGCAGCGGGCCTCCCATATCATCCCTTTCCTTCTGCTCTTCCTCCGGCTCCAACAAACCGCCCACGGTACCTATCCCCTCCTGGGCAGTCTGCTCGGCAAACAGATCGCTGCCACCGAAGGGGCTTGCAGGAAGGCCCCGGGGGCGGGTTTCATAGATGGGTGTAGGTTCAAAGGGCACCCACCCAACGTCTGGGAAGTAAACCTCAGGCCAGGAATGACCATCCTTATCCCGCACCAAGAACCCCCACTTGTCGGGGTCTCCTTCCCCTGGACCGAAGCCCAACACCAAGCGGGCGGGAATTCCCTGTGTCCTTAGCATCATGACCATGGCTGAGGCAAAATAGTCGCTGTAGCCTTCCCTGGACTCAAAGAGGAAATAGTCCACCGTGTCGGCATCATGGGGGATAGATTGAGAGGCGACGGTGTACCCCAGGGTTCTCAGGTAGGTCTCTATGGCTACGGCTTTGTCGTAGGGATTGGATGCATCGATCACAATGTTGGAGGCAAGCACCGATACCCGGGACGGCAGGGTGTTCGGGATCTGAAGGTAACGCTCCAATACTCCTGGAGGGTATTGCTCGGAAGAGCTGCGAAGGGTTTCCTCGCTGACCGTGTTCAGACCGGCGACAACCCTATACTCACTATCAGGCCCAAGGCGCTTGAGAGGCCCATAGAACACAGGGGAGTGTTCCAATGGCGGCCGAATCACCTCTATACCCACCATTGTCCCCTGGCTATCAATCGCTCGTTTCAGTTCTGTATAGTAAAGAGGCGAGTCTATTCCGACCTCAATGGTGGTCTTGCGTCCCGATGGCGATAGCTCTTTTATGACCTGGCTCACTCGATAGCCAGATGGTAAGTTTGTCAAGTCTGGGTTGCCGACCGGGTCCGCAGAAGCAGCCAGGGTAGAGGCCAATTCCTGCAGGGCCAATGGCAGGTCTCCATTCCGCTCTGGGCTGGACAGGTCTAGCTGGAATGTCTTGGAAGCGGGGATTTCCTGCTGGGCGCCGGGGTCCACATCAAGGGGATCTCCCGCCACTAGGAGGTATGGGGAGTCCACGTACATGTGCACGGAGTAGGCAATAAACCCAGTGCCGAACGGTAATAGGCCCTCCTCTTCATCTCCAATACGGGAAGCAAGGGAAGCCATGGACACCGACTCGGTATCCTCAAATTTCCACGCCTTGGAGGTGTACTGGTCATATGCTATGGCCGGCCAGTAGAGGGGGTAGCGAGAGTCCGCAAAGAAGATAGGCTCTTCGCCCGTGGGCACAGGCCGCAGCAGCGGAAGGACCGAGCCAAAGAAGCGCATGGAAACGGGGTCGTGGCCAGGGACCGCGGCGAAGATGCGGTAAAGCTCGTCCTGGAGGTCATCCACTGCCCTATCCACCGGCCTGAAGACCCATTTGAGGGGCGTGGTGGGGGAGTCCCCAATGGGGAGAACGGCGGTTATCCCAAGGATAACGACGCTAAGCCACAGGCCATTAGCTAAGGACAGGCGATGAATGGAGGTGGGATGAGGAACACCCCGGGACTGTAACAGAGCACGTTGCCTGAGACTGGTAACCTGCACCAGCATGAGGAGGCCAATGAACAGAAAAACAAATAGATAAACGGAGAACCGTTCCGGCAAATACGTAAGGTTGATTACGGTGCCCATCCCTATAGGCAGAAGAGTGGCCCAGACGTTGCCATGTCTGAAGAGGCCCCAGGAAGTAAAGTATGCCACCGCCCAGGTTATGGCCATGATCGTGACGGAGAGCGGCAGGGTATCGGTGGTCGCGTCCTCTCCTATTACGGCAGACCACCACTGTGCTATCCTGCTGTGCAGCGCGCTGAATCTCAGGTACCACTGATCGGCCTCCGCAAGATAGATCCCTCCCAGGTAGGCAAAAAGACCTCCTGTCAGGATGGCCCACAGATGATGTACCTTTCTATGCTCTCCTAGATTGACCAGCAAGGCAGCCGTCACCGCCGCCAGAAAAGCCACCAGGACAAGGGAGGGGGCTTCCACCCACCCAGCGGCCTCCACCAATGCGGCCGCCGTTGCCAATATCGCCACTTGAAGACAGAACGTGATGCCCTGCTCCCTCAAAAAGTCCCTCACGCGGGTGGACAATGACAAGTATGAGGCTCCTGTTTGCACAGTCACGATTGGGCCTCGACTCGCTCTCCCGCCGGAGAGGTGGTGGGAAAACGCCAGGGATGTTGTAAAGCCTGGGATATGTCTTCGCCCTTCCGAAGCAGGTAAGTAGGTACTCCTCTTCGATGAAGCTGGCTGAGCAAGAGACGCGGGTCTCCCATGTCCCCAAAGGAGAGGGGGTCTACCAACACCACCGTCGGCGAGACGCCCTGCCACATCAAAGATTCCAGGACCACACCCCACCCAGGGTCCACGGAGGCGGTTATCACTATCAGAGAGACGGTGGATGAAGGGGTGTGTGACTGCCAGAAGGTCAGCAGGTCTCTCAGAGTCACGTTGCCCTTGGCGTGTGCTTCGGTCAGGGCCACAAATATGCGACCTAAAGAGTGGGCGCCTTCCTGAGGGGAGAGAGCATACTGGCGGTCTCCATGAGACATCAGTCCCACCGCCCATCCCATTTCCGAGTAGCTCTTGGCAACAGAAGCTGCCGCGGTTATGGCGTATTCCTCAGTATTCTCTATCTCATCCCCTTCCTGAACCTCCCCCTGGAGGTCCAGAAGTATCCACGCCACATCTTCCGCCCCACCATCGAACTGCTTCAGCATAAGCCTGGCCTTCCTGGCGGTGGCAGGCCAGTGGATATACCTGGTGCTCTCTCCAGGTTGGTATTCCCGTATGGTAGAGGCAGCGGTGGTGGCTTCGGGGACATTCTTCTGCAACGGCCCTTCTCCAGTGAAGTCCCCCTGGGCCAGAGAGAAGGGCGGAATATCTACCATGTAAGGCAACACCACAAGCTGCTCGGTTCCAGGCTCCCTGTGCTGTAGCCGAAATATGCCGAAGGGGTCTCTGCTGGAGACGACGGGTGTCCCCACCCTGTAGATGCCTCGCCTTTTGAGGGGGATATTCACTGAGAGAGGCAAGTGTCCGAAGGGGGGTAGGTTGACCACCACCCCTGCACTGTGCCCCGGTAACTCCGAAAGGTCGTTTATTTCAAGGCTAAACTTGGGCAGGGGGCCGGAGTTACGAATGGCAATCCGGCTCTCCAGGGACTCCCCCACCCGAAGTTCGCCGTAGGTCCTTTGGACGGTGATGCTGGTCGCCCTCAGGTTCAAGAAAGCCCAGACAAAGCTGCCCGCCATCATCAGCGCCGTAAGAAAGAAGATGCGAAAGTACTCAGAGAGGCCAGTGCCCAGAGTCAGGACAAGGGCCACGGCCAAAAGCAACAGTATGGCATATATGCGTTTCATAGTCGTGTTCCCTGGCCCTATGAGACGTCGCCCGAAATGTGCTCATCTCTATCGTCCCTCTTGCCCTTTATGTAAACCTCCCAGCCTGCGAGGATGCCCGCTACGGCTGCCAGGATGCCGGGAATGGTCCCCGCAAGCACGGGAAGCAACGGATAACGGGCGTATGGAATTGTGGCAGAGTCAATGAAGTGAGGGCCGTCATAGGACCAGGTGGACATCCATTCAATACCCAGGCCTGTTACCAGTAGCAGGGCTATCCCGGCAGCTACCAGGCCTTTCCGAGCCAGCACAGTGGCCAGGACTATCAGGCCGCTGAGGCCGATGGGAGTTAGCACGCTCAGGAACATACGATGAGGAACAAAGATCAGGATAGAACGGTTGGCGATGTCTCCAATGAGGGCCGTAGTGAAGAACAGGAACATTATGGCCGCTAAAAGCCCTATGGAGAGGAAGACATTAGAGGTATTATTGGGCCCCACGCTGGGAAGGGACGTCTCCAGGAAGAGGAAAAACAGGAGAGGAATGGCCAGGGTATACGGCCAGAGGGGAGGGGCGAAGGCCTTCAGGTCGAGGAGAGTGGGAGTGTCATAGCTTATCGGGAGGACCTGCAAGAGGGGCAGGAGAATGAGCAGGGCGACGCAGATGCCCCAGCAAGCCAGGGCGGTCATGCGACGTCCCGCAACGGCAAAGGAGCTGGCATAAAGTGCCAGGCCACCCAGGCCAAGGGTCAGCAGTGTTGCTGGTATCTGAAAAAGGGGCTTGGGTTGACTCTGGGCCTCCACCAGCAGCACTCCGGAGGCCGCAACCAGGGACACGCCCACCGCCGCCGCCACAAGCCTGGTCAGGCTGTTTGCCTGCAAGTACGAAATACGCTTTACCGCCAGCCTCTGCAACGCATCCACTCCCCTAGGGATTCCACCGTAGAAGACGACCCCAACACCATTCGGTAGTGGCAACGGCCTTGAAACTAAATTGTACCATTTTCATCAAATCGTAAACCAGTGGTGGACTGGACTCTTCCAGGGTCTTTTAGTTATCCGAAGACCAGCTCTTGTCCGCTCACCCTGAGCATGTCGAAGGGCGTGAGCAGACTCCTGAGCGGCACCCCGCTCATTTGGTTCGACAACCTTGCTTGATATTGGGCGCATCCATTCACTTATAGTGCGTAGTTACGCTAAATCCCAGTAAAAGTCACAGAATGGATCTATGAACTATATCTGAGTTGGGAATCCTAGATGTTAGTCAGGCTGTCTGCCAACAGAGCCCCACTCGTACCGCGCTGACAGGTAACTCACCCATCTGCTCACCGGATCAGGTCCTAGCTTAGCATCCGCCGCCAAGATATCAAGGAGAGCTTCCGTGGCCATCACCTGGAATTGGCCGTTGCCAATGAGCTCTCTCCAGACCGCGAAAGTCTCCTTACCAGAAGATCCTTGTGCGAGATAGGGAGGGAGTGCGCGAGGGCGCCTGAATTCCTTGTTGGCCTCTGGACATACCCAAAGGACACTCGCCACGTCCGCATCCATCTCACGTCCATGGTCGCCCATCACCATTTCTTGCGCTAGAAGCTGCAATCGCATGAATTGGTAGAACGGTCCAAAGAACAGGGCATCGTATAGCTCTTTGTCCTTGTCCTTGACCGAAAAGGTGCCGCCCCCTCGAGAGAACGCAGACCAGTAGGTGCGCCTCCGGACTTCTGGTTTCCTGTCCTCGGCCCCTTGTTGCGCTCCATACTGGGTTGTGCCGGCCTCCTCTGTGTACTTCCACTCACCGAGCACCAAGTGGATCTTGCCGTCTTGCTCAAGGAAGCGGAACACGAAGTCAGCGCTTGTGTAATTGGCCCCTCGGGTGCGAGTACCCCGCTTGCCGATGTGTTCGCCCAGGTAATCTCTAGTACCGATCCACTCGAACCCCAGATATCGCCGTGGCTCTTCCCCAGATACACCATCTCCAAGTATCGGAAGGACCTCCCGAAGGTTTGGGAAGACGTGTCGAAAGACACGTTCTAGGAGGCGCGGCTCCGAGGCCATAGGGAACAGGAAGTTGACGCAACACGACTGAGAGCAGCAGAGATGATTGCTTGGCAAACGTCTGCCATTAAGGCCGTCATGCCAAGGGATTCTTCGCTCTGTGAAATAGCGGACAGCTTCGTCCCGAATACCATCATAAAGGTTCTCCGCCGAGTAGTCGTCATCCAAACAAAAGGAGCGCGGCCGTCCGAGGTAAGTTCCAAGACGCAGCGAGGCATCCCCGAACAGGGCCTTTTTTATGTCACTGTAGCGTAACTTTTCTTGGTCACGGAAGGTCATACAGACTCCCGGAATACTAGTCCCGCTTCTGGGGGCCTCCACTCCAGCCCATCCTAGCTTAGCACAGCGGGATGACACGAGTGCATCCGCGTCCTGGATGCCAGTCAACTCGTCACGACCACCAGTGCAATTTCGGCCGTCACCAGCTAGTGCGACACCGCCCCTCTAATAGACAAGCTCACCATGAGCGGGGTAGACCCTGGACTCGAATAATCGAAAGGCCCTGTGGACTCTTCGCCGGTGGTGACATGAGGAGTGAATGCTAGTGCAGCAAGGGCCACAAAGCGGCCACAGGCTTGGCAATAAGCCGCTTTACAGCTTCTTGGACACCAGCTTGGAATCGTACTCCGGCTCTTTGCCGGAGGCCAGGACCTTGCGCAGCTCCACCACCTCGTCCCGCAGGAGGGCAGCCTTCTCGAACTCCAGGGCCCTGGCCGCCAGCTTCATCTGAGACTCCAGGTCCTTGATCACCCGCAGCAGGTCGTCCTTGGGCATATCGCGGTGCACCTGGTAGGTGGGACGTCTCTCAGCCACAGCTTTGACCCGGTCGGTGATGTCCCTGATGGCCTTGCGAATGCCCTGGGGAGTGATGCCGTGCTCAGTGTTGTACGCTTCTTGAATCTCGCGGCGACGGTAGGTCTCGCCGATGGCCTTCTGCATGGAGTTGGTGATCTTATCGGCGTACATGATGACGTGACCATCGGAGTGGCGAGCTGCCCGGCCGATAGTCTGGATGAGGGAGGACCCGGAGCGCAGGTACCCCTCTTTGTCGGCGTCCAGGATGGCTACCAGGCTGACCTCGGGCAGATCAAGGCCCTCTCTGAGGAGGTTGATGCCCACCACCACATCGTACACTCCCAGGCGGAGGTCCCGGAGTATCTCACTACGCTCCAGAGTGTCAATCTCCGAGTGGAGGTAGTGGGTCTTGACGTTCATCTCCTGGAGGTAGTCCGCCAGCTCCTCGGCCATGCGTTTGGTCAGGGTGGTCACCAGGCACCGCTCCCCTTTGTCCACCCGGGCGCGTATCTGATAGAGCAGGTCGTCGATCTGCCCCTGGATTGGCTTTACCTCTATGGTGGGGTCCAGGAGACCGGTGGGGCGGATGACCTGCTCCACCACCTGCTGGCTGTGGCTATGCTCGTAGGGGCCAGGAGTGGCTGAGACGTAGATGGCCTGATTTACGTGCTTCTCAATCTCCTCGAAGCTGAGAGGGCGGTTGTCCAGGGCAGAGGGGAGTCGAAAGCCGTAGTCCACCAGGGTCTGCTTCCTGGAGATGTCCCCGTGGTACATCCCGTGTAGCTGAGGAATGGTCATGTGACTCTCGTCCAGGAACAGCAGGTAGTCGTCAGGGAAGTAATCCAGGAGACACCAGGGCGTACTTCCAGTAGCACGCCTTCCCAGGGGAGCGGAGTAGTTTTCGACTCCGGCGCAATAGCCCGCCTCTCGCAGCATCTCCCGGTCGTAGCGGGTGCGCTGTTCAAGTCGCTGCGCCTCCAGGAGCTTGCCCTGGTCGCGGAACCAGGCCACGCGCTCCTCCATCTCCGCCTCGATGTCTCTGATGCCCAGGAGCAGCTTCTCCTGAGAGGTGACGAAGTGCTTGGCTGGGTATATCTCCACCGAGTCTCGCTCCCCAAATACCTCGCCGGTAAGTGGGTCAAGTTCTATGATGCGCTCCACCTCATCGCCCCAGAACTGGACCTGCAACGCCACCTCTTCATACGCGGGGAGGATCTCCAGGGTGTCGCCCCGGACGCGGAACTTTCCCCGGGAGAGGTCCATGTCGTTGCGCTCGTACTGTTGGTCTATCAGCCGCCGGATGAGCTTGGTGCGATTGTTCTGCTCCCCTTTGCTGAGGAATACCACGAAGCTCTGGTACTCCTCTGGAGCGCCCAAACCATATATACAGGACACCGAGGCTACAATCAGTACGTCCCGCCGGGTCAGGAGTGAGCGGGTGGCGGAGTGGCGCAGCTTGTCTATCTCGTCGTTTATGTCGGAGTCCTTCTCTATATAGGTGTCGGTCTGAGGGACGTAGGCCTCCGGCTGGTAGTAGTCGTAGTAGGACACGAAGTACTCCACGGCGTTGTGGGGAAAGAACTCCCTGAACTCCGTGGCTAGCTGGGCTGCCAGGGTCTTGTTGTGGGCGATGACCAGGGTGGGACGCTGCACCCTTTCGACGACATTGGCCATGGTGAAGGTCTTGCCGCTGCCGGTGACGCCCAAAAGGGTCTGCTGGTGGAGGCCTTTGTTGACGCCCTCCACCAGCATGTCTATGGCCTGGGGTTGGTCCCCCGTGGGCCCGTAGTCAGATACGATTTTGAAATCAGGCATGTTACCTTATCTGGTGGCAGTGTGCATGAGAGTCCCCATGATCCCTATTCTAGCAGACCGTGAGGGATCCTGGTTGCGCTTCGCTCATATTTCCTGGATCCAGTGCCGTGCCCAGCTAGAGGTCTTCATCGTCCAGCACAAAGTCCCGCTCAGTTTCTCTGGCCCACTTGATGAAGATGCCCCTGCACTCATCCTCCATAATAGGGCCAACTTTGGAGATTCGAGATGGGTTGAATGTGTTCTCGTATACATACCTAAACGACTGAGCGCCACAGATCACTTTCGGAATCTTGGCCCTCAGAAGAGCGTTTTCGCACATCGGGCAAGGCCACAGAGTCGTGTACACCGTGCAGTCTGGGAAAGTATGTTGGCCTAGCAGTTGTCCGGCTTTTCTTAGCACCAGTATTTCTGCATGAGCCGTGGGATCATTTGACTCAAGCTCTCGGTTTCCTGCCCGCGCTACGATAGCCCCGTTCCTGACAATGACGGCACCAACAGGACATTCCCCTCTTTCATATGCACGTCGGGCCTCTTCGAAGGCTTCGCGCATTAGTTCTCTGTCATCCATGACTAGTTCTCCTGTGCTTGGGCAGCGTTCCGTACGCCTACTCCCTCGCCTCAGCCACCCACACCATATCGGTGCTGGTTTCGTCCAGGGGATCGCGATCAAAGTCTCCAAAGAGGTCCAGGACGTGGAAGCCGCACAGCGCCAGCAGGTGCTGGGCCTCAAAGCGGTGTATGTAGCGAAGCTGAAAATCACGGTAGAGCTTCCGCACCATCTCCCCTGCCCTGTCCAACTCCTCGATAATCATGCGGACGTTGATGACCTGGTTGTGGTTGTCGAAGCGGCTCTGGTCCCAGACAACCAGGCGATGCCCCGTCTCAGGATGAGTGACGTCCCAGGAGTGAAGGGGGGCGGTAGAATCGTCGGTGAGGGTTTGCAGGTCTGGGACGAAGATGTCGAAAACCAGCTTGCCTCCAGGCAGCAGGTGGGCCTTGATGCCTTCGAGGCAGCGGCACTGCTCCTCCACGTTGAGGAGGGAGAGGAAACCCCGGTAGGGAATGATAACCAGGGCAAACTTCCTGTCCAGGGACAAGCTGCGCATGTCACCCCGGACCCAGGTGAGCTTTCCGTTAATAGGCCCCAAGGTTCTGGCCTTGCGGCGGGCCACCTGCAGCATCTTCGCGGAGTTGTCCAGGCCAACAACCTCGACTTCTGCCTGGGCCATGGGTATGGCAACCCTGCCCGTGCCGCATCCCAGCTCCAGGACGGGGCCGCCGGACCTCCGGGCCTCTTCGACGTAGAAGGGGATGTCATCCCGCTTCCAGGCGTAGACCCAGTCGTAGAGGTCGGCCCACTCATCAAAGGAGGTCATGGGTGGTCTCCATCAAGGGTTAAGGTCTTGCCTCTCCAGTATCAGCAACAGGACTCCCTCGCTCTTGTAGGATGATTCACGCCAAGAGCTTTGTGGGAGGACAAGGAATTGCAGGGATAGCTCAGCCCTTGTACTGCTCCAGGGCCTCGTCGGGGAAGTCGGCGTTGGTGTACACTTTCTGGATGTCGTCCATCTCTTCCAGGTGGTCCAGAAGACGCAGGGCCTGGACGGCGACCTTGGCGTCCAGGAGCACGGTGTTGCTAGGCACCATGGACAGCTCAGCGGAGGTAACCTTCACCCCTTGCTGCTCCAAGGCGTTTCGCAGGTTTTCCAAGTTCTCAGGGATCGCATACACTTCCAGGTAGGATCCCTCCAGCTTGAAGTCCTCGGCGCCGGCATCTATGGCCACCAAGGCTATCTCTTCTCCCTCATCCGGGTCCACCTCAGCGGTGACGACCCCGCGCGACTCGAATATCCAGGACACACACCCTGCTTCACCCAGGCTGCCTCCAGCCCTGGCAAAGGAGGCGCGGACGTCAGAGACGGTGCGTTTACGATTGTCGGTCAGGGCCTGGAGCAGGATGGCCACTCCACCGGGGCCGTATCCCTCGTAGAGGGCCTCCTCCAGGGCATCGCTGCCTCCTTCGCCACCTCCAGCGCCCCGTTTGGTGGCGCGCTCGACGTTGTCCAAGGGCATGTTGCTTTCTCGGGCCTTCTGGACAGCCATTCGGAGGCGTACGTTCATGTCCGGGTTGTCTCCACCACCCTCCCTGGCCGCCACGGTGATCTCCCGGGCCAGTTTGGTGAATAGCTGGCCCCGACGGGCGTCTGTAACCCCCTTCTGATGTTTTATGGTGGACCACTTAGAATGACCTGACATCTGACTATCCCTTATGTGAGATTTCGATGGCTCTTCACGGGAATATTACCATTGTCAGCCACCAAGGTCAAAAGCAGGGCGCGCCCCTTCGGCAAGCTCAGGGCAGGCTCTGCACCCGTAAAGGATATGAGGGGCCACCGTTGCACTATTCTACCCCACTTGGAGCACGGGTAGGAAAACAAGCCACACACCACTGCGCCCATGTTTTCCAGACGGTGGACACATCTAGGATCTTGACCAACCTTTGCCTAGGGTAGTGAAGAGGAGTTGTGGGACTAAACGCTAGCGCAGTCCTTCCGGCAGGTCAACGGTGATGCAGCCCTTTTCCAGGTCCACTTCAACAATCACGTCCTGGAGGGCCGGTATCAGGACTTCGCTCTTTCCCTGGCGTACTACGTAAACATCGTTGCTGCCGGTGCTAAGGATGTCCTCCACCGTTCCCAGGAACTCCCCTGCCTGGGTCCAGACCTCCATGTCCAGGATCTGGAAATGGTAGTAGCTATCGGGAGAAAGGGAGGGGACTTCATCCAAGGGCACCTCCAACTGGACTCCCTGAAGGCGTCCAGCGTCCTCCTGAGTATCGATGCCGCGGAACTTAATCAGGGCCAATCCCTGGTGCCACCGGCACTGCTCTATTTGGAGATCCCGGCCCTTTGCAAGAAAGTGGCTTCCCTTGGAAAACCGCTGGGGATTGTCCGTGTGCGGCTTAACCTTTATCTCGCCGTCGTGCCCCCAGGTCCCTGCAACGACCCCAACGATAGCCATTGGAGGAAGGCAGTACTGGGACTGGGGAGAAGGCAATTCCTGGTTCACCGTGTAGAAAATGCCACCCGGACGGGAAAAGTACCCGAAAGGGTTGCTGAAAGGCTAAACTATCTCCAGGCTAGCCCGGACATCCTCCTTCACCGCCCGCACCCGCAGCAGCACTCGCATGGCCTGGGCAACCCTTCCCTGCCTGCCGATGATCTTGCCCTTGTCCTCTTCAGCGACTTCTAGCTTGAGGACTATCTGGCCATCTTCGTCAGAGACTTCTGTGACCTTTACTTGGTCCGGATTCGTGGCTAACGACTTGGCGATGTACTCTATTAGCTCTTTCATTGCCCCTTCAGCCTCTCAAAGATCCCCATCTTACTCAGCATCCTCTCCACCGGCCCGGAGGGCTGGGCTCCATTGCCAAGCCACTTCACCACCTTGTCCTCGTCCATGAGCACGGTGGGTGGATCCGTGAGAGGATCATAGTGGCCTACCTGGTCCACAAAGGCACCATCACGGGGGGCCCTTGAGTCGGCAACCACTATTCTATAGCTGGGTTTCTTCTTGGCTCCAACTCTGCGCAGTCGAATTCGTAGCATATTCCCTACTTGACGATGATGCCAGAGAAGCTCTGGCGACTGATAGGCATTGTAGAGGCAGGCACTCTCCTTGTCAACACGCATCCCAGCAGCAGTCCCGCGGTCAGGTACGGGACTTTCGGAGCGGCTGAGATTCAGGTATCATCCTCTCAGGCACCACCATCTCCAGAAGGCTCCTATGAAAATGCAGTCCACGAGTATCCTAGACTACGTAGGTAACACACCCCTTGTGGAAATATCCCGCATGAGTCCCAAGCCAGGAGTCCGCATCTTCGCCAAGCTGGAGGGCTATAATCCCACGGGGAGCATCAAGGACAGGGTGGCCAAATACCTGGTGCAACAGGCAGAAGAAAGCGGCGATCTGAAGCCGGGCCAAACCCTGGTCGAGGCCAGCACCGGAAACACCGCCCTGGCCCTTGCCCTGATAGCCAAGCAGAAGGGATACAAGGTGAAGGCGGTAATACCTCGCAGGGCAACCCCGGGAGTTGGGGACCTGCTAGCTATGTACGAGGTGGAGATAGTATGGTGCGATCCCCTGGCAGGAATGAAGGGGGCCATAGAGATGGCGAAGCGGCTGAGCCAGGAAGAGGGATGCTTTAATACCTGTCAGTTCGAGAGCAAGGCCAATCTGCTGGCCCACTACGAGACTACTGGTCCTGAGATACTGCGTGCCCTCCCGAAAGTGGACGTCTTCATTGCAGGCATAGGCACCGGTGGGACCCTCATGGGTGTGGGAAAGAAGCTGAAGGAGCACAACCCCCAGACCAGGGTAATTGGGGTGGAACCCAAGATGGGGGACCAGCTCCAGGGACTGAGAAGCCTCCAAGAGGGGTACATACCGCCGTTGCTGAACCTGGACATGCTGGATGGGAGGTTCCTGGTGGATACCCGGGAGGCCTTCGACTGCGCCCGGTCTCTCCTGGAGAAGGAGGGTATCTTCGCGGGGGTATCGTCCGGGGCTGTCCTCCACTGCGCCCAGCGCGTGGCCCAGCGAATGGACAGTGGCAACATCGTCGTTATCTTCGCCGACGGTGGATGGAAGTACCTGGCGGCAGGGCCCTGGAAGGAGGAGATGGAGGCCAGGATGCTCCACCCAGACGAGACGGCCTGGTGGTAGGGGGGGCGCTGGCCGATGGTTTTTGGTTGTTTGCAGAAATTTCATTTTTGTTGTGCCAATTAGCTTTGATAAGGTACATGTGTTTTGATTGATTGGCAGGGCGTGCCCTGCACCCACATTTAGCTGCCATTCCATGACGTCGCGAGTTTAGCAGGGAGGGGGTGGAGGGGGGAAGGAGAGGGTGGCGGGAGGACTTTTTCTTGGTATGGGCTTATTCGAGGGATTCCAACTCAATACTTAGCTGGTGGCCAGCAGGGACGGGAGTATTGCTTTCAGGGTGCATGGAGCTTTGCACAATAAATGCGTCTTGCACAAATAATCAGTGTTCTGCACAAAAATTAGGGAGGAGCAACTAGACGCTCCATCTGTGTATTCCAAGCAACCTTCACCGTTCTTGGCAAATCATCGGCACCTAAGAGATCAAGTGCAGACTGCGTGAATAGTTGCCGCCCTCTACTCCCAATAGTCGCCAATGCCATGAGCATCCACACCTTGATTTCTAGGAAGTTGACCGCGTGACCCTGAGCGAAATATTGATGCGCCTGCTGCCGCGCTTCTTGAGTTGCAGCTTGGGGCCTGACAAAGAAGAGGTATTCTTCGATTCCTTGCGGCGCTATTTTCGTCTGAAAAGTCTGTACGACTCGGTGAAGGTCCACTGGGCGTTCAGTCACCTCGGCGACTAACACAGTTTGCCCATCACTTCTGATGGTTATATCGCCCCCAGCACCGCCAGGACGGTCGGCCTCATTGATTCCTTGCATTTCAATGACCCAGTCTTTGCCAAAGTAGCCATTGATTGCCCTGAACGTTGCAACAAGTAGAATGACAGGGAACCGCCCTTGGCTCGGAGTCGCCAGAAGGCCGGTAATGAGAGTGTCGTACTGTTCAAGACTCATGCGCTGGAGTGTTGTGAGCACAATGTGCGCCGCCTCGCGTAGCTCCACAAACTTATAGAGCAGGAAGCGGAGCATCTGTGCAAGGTCTTCGTAGGAGTCTGTAGCTTCAAGGCGTTCTAGTGCGTTTAGAAGATGGTCGTAGCTCACTTTATCACGCACACCTTGCCGAGTGGCTTGGTCAAAATGAACGGAACGCCGGAAAGCACTAAGGTAAGGCCCTACTGTGGAAGGAACGTGCCTGCCCCGCAGAAATGGATTGATAACCCGTTGATCCAGTTCCCGCCCATTAAATGCCCGTGCTCCTTGGTTAACATAGGGACTCCGTACATCAGTAGTATTGTCCTGCATTCGTGCCAAGAGGCATCCGAGCAAGGCTTCACGATGTGCCTGGGTTTGTGAGACGAAGACACCATCGCAGGCCACAATAAAAGCCGCGTCACAATCGTGGGTTATACCAGTGGCAAAATCCTCTTCTGCCAGCACGAAGGTTTCCTCTAGTAATGTCTTGGCTGCTTCGTAGTCCAGCGGCGGCAAGAGTGCCCCCTATTTCCTAGTAGTTCATCCAGAGGCACTCTTGCCTATCCTGCTTGACCGAGTGTGCCTGTTTCACAGGGGCATCGAATCGCACCCAGCCCGCGTAGAGAACATCATTGAGCTCGCACCGATATCCAGAGACGGCAACCTTGCCGTGGACGCCTCGCAGAATGGCCGCGAGGTCTCGGTGAGCCGCCTCGTCCATTTCATACGAGTAGGCATGAGAGTCGCCACGCGTTCTGTGGAGGTAGGGTGGGTCACAATAGAAAAGAGTCTCAGGCGAGTCGTATAGACGAATGACATCAATTGCAGGGCGGTTTTCAATCTGGACTCTCAGGAGTCGCTTTGCGACGGCCTCGAGGTCATCTAAGCCGCCAAACCACCGAGAAACCACGCCCGACATACCACTCCGGCTAGTGTCTATGCAGTTGGCCCATCGTCCGAGAGTAGCGGTTTGGGCAAGGCCAGTTCTGACCTGTCGCGCCCTGACATAAAAGCGGCGAGCTCGCTCAACCGGATTCTGAGTGCCCGCATCTTCGTAGATGGCATTATAGAACTCTGTCCGAGAGAATGGCGTCAGTCCAATCGCTCTGATAAGTTCAGCGGAGGAGTCCCGTAAGACACGGAAGAAATCCACCACATCGCCATCAATGTCGTTATAAGTCTCAATGGAAGCAGGGGAGCGGTTGATAAGAACGGCTGCGGACCCGGCGAATGGTTCGCAGTAGTGATGGGCGACTGGGAGCTTAGGCAAAAGCCAATCAAGGTGACTGAACTTGCCGCCATACCAACCAAACACTAGACGCTTCTGGGCAGCCTCTCTCGCAACGGTCGGTGGCCCACCCTCGTGGGGCGCATCCGTGTAGATTGGCGAGACCTTGCGCTTACCGGCCTTCGCTGATATGGTCAATTGGCCTTCCCCTTCCGCTTCTGTCGCGGCTCACGCACGTATTGCTTGTTCCAGTACGGGCTGTTGGCTCCCCTCTAGATTTCGACCATTTGTTCTGTGCAATACTTTATCCGTTTCCGTGTAAGCTGTCAAGGGTCTGTCGGGGGAAATTTTAGCGGTAGTTCCGTGAAGAGCACAAGTCGCACACCACTGGTTTTCGCCGCAGTTCGTTGTCACTAATGTCCCACCAAGGCCCCCTATCCCCGACCCTGGCGTATCAGGAAGTACTCCAGGCTATCGGCCAGGGCCATCCAACTGGCCTCAATGATGTTGGCCGAGGCACCCACCGTCTGCCACTGGCTTTTGCCATCGGTGGACTCTATGAGCACCCTCACCACGGCACTTGTGTCCTGGCCCTGGGCCACCACTCGCACCTTGTAGTCCAGCAGCCTTACCGCATCCAGGGACGGATAGAACTCCAGCAGGGCTTTCCGCAGAGCGTTGTCCAAGGCGTTCACCGGGCCATTGCCCTCCGCGGCGGTGTGCATCACCTGGGACCCCACCCTCACCTTGACCACCGCCTCCGCCAGCATATCCTCCTGGTCATCGTTTACAGAGGTGCGGCGACGATTCTCCACCTGCACCATAAAGTCCACCAAGTCAAAGGGAGGACGATACCCTCCCAGGCTTCTCCTCACCATCAGCTCGAAGGAGGCCGCCGCCCCCTCGTACTGGAATCCCTTGCTCTCCTGCACCTTTATCCTATCCAGGAGACCCACTATCTGCTCCCGGCTCACCCTGTCATCCAGCCCCAGCTCCTTTAACCGTTGCTGGATATTCCCACGCCCCGAGAGCTCGGAAATCACCACGCGTTTGGTGTTCCCCACCACCTCTGGGGAGATGTGCTGGTAGCTTTCCTCCACCTTTGCCATCGCGGACGCGTGCAGGCCTCCTTTGTGGCTGAAGGAGCTGAACCCCACGTAGGGCTGCTGGCCATTGGGAGGGATGTTCACTATCTCGCTGATGTAGTGGGATGCCTCGGTGAGGCCAGCGAGCTGCTCGTCGGTCACACAAGGAATGCCCATCTTCACCTTCAGATTGGCTATTATGGAAAGGAGGTTGGCATTGCCACACCGTTCCCCATATCCATTGACCGTGCCCTGGACCTGGGTAGCTCCAACCATCACCGCGGCCAGGGTATTGGCCACAGCCATATCGGCATCATTGTGGCAGTGAATGCCCAGAGGGGTCTTCACCTCTTGGCCCACCCGGGAAACCATATCGCTTATCTCCTCTGTCAGGGCTCCACCGTTGGTGTCGCACAGCACAAGGCAGCCCGCACCGGCTTCCGCCGCCACCTTGACGCTCTGAAGAGCGTACTCTGGATTGGACTTGAAACCATCGAAAAAGTGCTCGGCATCGAAGAAGACGGTACGTCCCTGCCTCTTCAGGAAAGAGACGGAGTCCGCTATCATGGCTAGGTTCTCCTCCAGTGTGGTCTCCAGCACCCTGCGAACGTGGAGGTCGGAGCTCTTTCCCACCAGGGTCACGGCGGGAGTTTCCGCCCCCAGCAGTGCCTGGATGTTGCCATCGTCTTCTACCCGTACTCCGGCCCGGCGGGTGCTTCCGAACGCGGCAATACGGGCGTTGGAGAGGGAAAGAGCCTTGACCCTTTGGAAGTACTCAACGTCTTTGGGATTGGAGCCCGGCCATCCCCCCTCTATGTAGTGGACTCCCAGATCATCCAGCTTGCGGGTTATCTTGAGCTTGTCCTCCGCAGAGAGAGAAATACCCTCTTGCTGCGCTCCATCTCTCAGTGTAGTGTCATAGAGCTGTATTTCCATGGTTCCCCCTACAAAACAAGAAGTCCCGCCCTCAAGGGACGGGACATCAATTCCCGCGGTACCACCCTTTTTCCCCGATAAAATCGGGGCACTCCTTCAGGGCACCATCATGCCCTCGTCACTGGTAACGGCGTACGACCCCGGCTCGGTCTACTAACCCCGACTCGTCGGGGCTTTCGGCGAGCAGCTCAGGAGGGATTTTTCGAGGATCCTTTCGCGTCTGCTCTCACCTTACCAGACTCGCTGGGCGAAGGCATTCCTCGTACTCGTCTCCGTCTTTGCTTTTGTAGCCGCCAGCCTACCACGGCTAGGGGGTTACGTCAAGTGAGGGGGGACGTACCTGCCTACCTGTTGACAGACCAAGGTGCCGCCGTGTCAGGGCACGCTACCTTAGGTCTGGGTTGATTCTTACTCGTCCCTTAGGGCGATTTGCTTCGTCTGTTACTTACGAGGAGACCCAGGCAGATATGAAGGCGAATGAGGGACTTCACAAGAACCGCACAGCTATATGAGGTCAAGCTGATGTGATAGGAGCGTCACGGTACACAGGCCTAGAGCGCCTCCATGTGGCGGGGCAACCCCGCGATGGAGGAGTTGCCTTGCGGAAGCGACGTTAAAGAAGGTGAGAAACTGATCGATATGCCCATCCCCATAACGGCAGCGAAATGGATGTAGCAACAGTAGCGCTCAATCTGCTTACAAGGAACAGTGGGGGGCTGGCTAAGCCGTCCGTTCACTTAGGCGGAAGGCTCTCTCTCCACATCCATGACCTCAATGCCATGACGGATGGTGTTGATGACTTGGGATAGCTCTTCCTCTAGCTTCTGCAGGGTAGCCTGAGCATACTGGTCGGCCCCTGTCCGGCGAACATTGGCTTGGGCGTCCGTTTCGTCCAGGATACGCTGGGCCCTGCGCTGTGCCTCTTCGATGATTTCCTCTGATCGCTTGTGAGCGTCCTTGGTAACCTCGCTCTCTGTAAGTCGAGCCCTGGCCTCTTCTTCCGCAGCGCTTCTAATACGCCTGGCCTCCAGAAGGGCCTGACTTATAACATTCTCCCTCATTTGAAGGAGGTCCTGCGCCTCCTGGATGTCCGCGGGGAAGGCAATGCGTATCTGGCTCACCAGGTCTGTTAGCTTTTCTCTCTCTACAAGAATCCTTCCCGTTGCTGGAACTCCTGTACCCGAGCTGACTACCTCTTCTAGCTTCTCTATAAGACTGGATAGCTCCATGGCACACCCCCTTTTGGGCGGCGCTTATACTCGGGAGCGGTACTTGTCCCGTAAGACCACCGCCACATTATTTGGGACCAGATGGCTTATCTCGCCATTGCTGGCCGCAATCTCCTTTAGCAGGCTGGACTTGATATACATGTGATCCAGGTTGGCCATTAGGTACAGGGTGTCCAAATCCGGGGCCAGTTTCTGGTTGTTCAGTGCCATCTCGGATTCATAATCGAAGTCGGAGCCCATGCGTAGTCCTCGCACCATGACCCTGGCTCCCAATCTGTGAGCCAGGTCCACAGTAAGGCCAGTATAGGATACTACGTCTACGTTGGGAATGTTGCTCAGGGCTTCTTTACAGAGATCTACGCGCTCATCCGTAGTGAACAGGAGAGACTTGGATGACCTGACATCTACCACGGCAACATACACCTTTTCAAAAATGCTTGCTGACCGAATGGCTATGTCCATATGCCCAAAGGTGATGGGATCGAAGCTTCCAGGGTATATGGCGACTACCATTAATCTCCTCCTTCTTCCTTATATATGGAGCACACCGTATATATGGAGCACACCGTGTCCCCGTATTGTCGCTCTCGTATCAACTCCAGCCCGTTGTATCTAGGTTCCAGAGTATGGTGTCGTGAGTGGCCCACGGCTACCAGCGCTCCCTCCTTCGCCAGGGATCCCACCTTCTCCAGGATGTGGTGTACTGGCCCCAGGGTGTAAGGTGGGTCCATTAGGACGAGATCGTAGGACTTGCCCAGGGACATGAGTGCTCTCTCTACCTTCATGCGGTGCACCTTTGACCTGGAGGAAAATCCCAGGGTATCTAGGTTTTGGCGAAGGAGGGCGCACCGCTTGGGGCTGGCCTCCACAAAGTCGGCCCAAAGGGCGCCACGGCTGAGGGCCTCAATTCCCAGGGTCCCTGTCCCGGCGTACAGGTCCACCACATGTTTCCCTTCCAGGCCAGCAGACTCCAGGATTGCGAATAGAGAGGAACGGACCCTTTGGGTGGTGGGACGAGCTCCCAACCTCCTAAGGCTTCCAATACGCTGTCCTTTAGCTTCACCGGCAATTACTCGCATGGGATCAATCCTTCAAAAGCCGATGCTTTGAGCATCATCGGCGGGGCCATTCTACCATAGCCCATGTACTGCGTAAAGTTGGTGTACTCGTCCAGCCAGGGTCTTTTAGTTATCCGAAGACCAGATCTTGTCCGCTTACCCTGAGCCGAGTTTATCCTGAGCGCAGCCGAAGGGAAGGGCGTGAGCGGCTCCCTGAACGGTGCCCCGCTCATTTGGTCCGACAAGCTCACCATGAGCGGGGTAGATCCTGAACTCGAATAATCGAAAGACCCTGATCCTAAGATAGCTCCTATTATAGAGAACCCCTGCTCCAACCACCAATAACCGAAAGACCCTGAACTCAAATCCTCGACCCCCGCAATGTTTCCGTAGAAATCCGACTGTCCGTGTATTCTCATGGACATGTCGAACCTCACACTGATCACACTGGCCTGGGAACTGTACCAGCAGGGGGTGCCGAAGAGCCGCATCGCGAAGCGGCTGGGGAAGAACAG
>JBDRIA010000044.1:0-31639 GCA_043816345.1 Chloroflexota bacterium | reverse complement strand
GATCAGGGGAGCCAGTTTACCAGCGAAGCCTTCACCGAGCTCCTTAAGCAACATGGAGTCCAGATCAGCATGGATGGAAAGGGGCGGTACAGGGACAACATCTTCGTTGAGAGGCTGTGGCGCACAGTGAAATACGAGGAGGTGTATCTGAAGGCATACCAGGATGGCCGGGACGCCAGGCATGGTCTCAGGGAGTACTTCCGATTCTACAACAACCTACGGCCTCATCAGGCCCTGGGTTACCGGACCCCGGCTGAGGTCTTTGCCTCAAGACCGATGGAAGCTACAAATGGAGGTGTGATAGAATCCCTAACACTGGATACCCTGAGAACAGCGGGGCACGATCTTAACAAAGCCCCTATACTGTCCTAATGATGGGGTCCACCTCAACCCACAGTCCTTCAATCACGCGATGACGCGGAGATGCTCGAGTTTGTGATTCAGCTATCCCGCTCAAGCGACTGGACACAGTTGAACAATGTGGCTATCTTCAGGCAAATCTCAGATCCAGGGTCGCTTGAGTGGCTGCGATCTCAGCTCGCTGACAAATTAAACGATAGTGAGCTAGAAACTATCTTAGGGATGAAGGTAGCTCAATTAATGCGATTCCTCCAAGTTCCGGATACCTTTGGCCGAGCGGCCGCAGGATTGATGGATATCCGAGCCACTTGGGACGAAGACGAGATTGATCCAATCATAGACACCTGTGTTCCCCATCTCACGTCAGGAGATGCGTCCATCGCACAGTCGAGCGCAATTCTCGTTGAAGAATGTATCAGCCGCCGGGAATCGTCGAGTGCTTCTGCTACACAGGAGGAAGCGGTGCGCACATTGGTTACGGGCCCCTTGTCGCTGAATGGCCCCGCCGAGCTATTTCAACTCCCGCTCAATTCTCTAGAGCATTCTACATACGTGGCGCAGGTCAATTTGAGGAGGACGTTACATGAACGATTCCAGGATGTTTCATTGGACCCGGAGAGATTGTTTGCACTGGCCCGCAAGCTACTTGAGATCGGTTCAGACCAGCACTCCGATGAACTATTACGACCAACAATTGATTATGCCATCACAGTTACCAATGACGAATGGCGCCAGACGGCCGTAAGCTTACTCGATATAATGAAGCCGTCCCAGGCGGAGATCGAGCGAAACCGCGAAGGCGTCGGCGAACTCAGCAAGCATGCTGAGCTGCCAGCGTACCTTAATAATCCAGGCACTTAATTTCTATACGGGATTCACGAACCGCCTAAGTTTTCCCTTACCAGCAGATATGCGTCCACCTGATCTGTGCAAATAATTGTCCCATTATTTGCCCACCTGAAACTCGCCAAATCCAAAGCTGATTGCCAGCAGATTCCTGACCCCCCATTGTTTGCCCTAGGTTTCGTACATAGTGATGTGAGATGGCTGTAACTTTGTCATGTGCAAAGAGAAGATTACGGGTACTGACTGGGCATCAACGGAGTCTCTTAAGGAAAACTGGTACAATCGGAGGAACGAGGCTCCCAGCAATCCACAAGCTGGGTGTCATCGCTCACCTCATGCATCATCCTCCGCATGCCGTAGCTCCGGAAAGCCTCGGCGTGCTTAAAGAAAACGGCGTGCCTCTTCATCATCCTTTGGGACATCGCCTTCATCCGCTCACCGAATGCCTCCTCACCCCCCGCTTCTCCTACCCAATCCTTCACCTGGCTAGTGTGGGCCAAGAGCGACTTG
Source organism: Chloroflexota bacterium (assembly GCA_043816345.1). GTDB lineage: Bacteria > Chloroflexota > Dehalococcoidia > Lucifugimonadales > UBA2985 > JBDRIA01. The sequence goes on along the minus strand of JBDRIA010000044.1, from coordinate 29,923 downwards.
ATCTTCAGATCTATGACATCCCCGATGTCTATGAACGTGTCCGGGGTCTCTGATCCCCAGAAGAAGACCTCTTCCACATTATGGCCAGTCAACCCCTGTGCAATATGCTCCGGGTAGTGGAGGCGGTCCCGAGCATAAGGGAATACCGCGTCCAAGGTCACCAAGCCGGCGATCCGATGATCCCGATGAATGTAGAATGAGGTGCGAAAAGGGTCGGTCGTGAAGACGATGTCAGGCCTGAGGCGACGAATGTGGTACACAAGCTGACCCCGGAAAGCATGGTCGTCCTCCAATTCCCCGTCACCAAAATCAAGGAGGACTACCTCCGAGACCCCGAGGACTTCGGCAGCCCTCCGCTGCTCCTCCTGCCGTGCAGCAAGAAGGTACTCCCCTGTTATATCAGTGTCGCGCCCACCCTTATCACCGTTGGTAGCCACCAAGTAGAAGACCTCTTTCCCCGCCCGAGTTAGCTTGGCCACGGTGCCTCCACAGCCAATCTCGGCGTCGTCAGGATGAGGGGTCACTACCAGCACACGTTGTACTGGTTCCAGCTGCTGCATGAGCATCCTCCTCAATACGTAAACCTTGCTAGAAGCAAGAGATATGTGGAGATTCTAGGTGACAACTCGCATACTACGCAACGGCCTGTAGTGTTCCAACTCCACTGAACTTGCCATCTGCATGTGCAAGGGTCAAGTTGATGGCCCCAAAGACGCTCGACACCGATGAGGATCTTGGCTGTTTAGGATGGCCCGAAGTGAAACAAAGAAAGCTCCAACGTGTCAGGTTCAAGTGGCCGGGTGGATTTTCACCCATCACAGTGGGTGGCTTTTCGGTTGACAAACACAGACCGAGACCAAGCGAGTCCACTCTAACCCTGATCCTTGCGGGTGCATATGGGGTAGGTCACGCAAACAACTGACCTTTACGAAGTGTTCCTCTTCAACAGACCTAGTAGGTTTGAAGTGGTGACCTCAGCCACCTCGCTCACTGACACGCCCTTTAGCTCCGCCACTTTCTCAGCTACCAACCTCACGTCTTTTGGCTCTGTCCAGCGGGCTCTGTTGCGCTTGAATGGTTGAGGGTAGGAATCGGTTTCAAGCACAAGGCTTTCCAGGGGCACGCTCTTGATTACCTCCTGAAGGTCAAGCAAACGCAACAGAGGTTTCCCAACGGATAAAGTCAACCGCATATCGAGACAACGCTTGGCTACTTCCTCACCTGATTGAAAGTAATGCATCACTCCACCAACTTCCCAGACCCTCTCCTCGCTCAGGACACGCAACGTCTCAAAGTGATCACTAGGACGACCTGGTAACTCACGGGAATGAAAGATCACAGGTAGATCCAACTCCTTTGCAAGGCGAATTGCCTGCCGAAATACTTGTTGTTGGGTATCAATATCTGGCATCCCTTCCAGGAAATCGAGCCCTACTTCGCTGATGCAGACAACCTTGGAACTAGAAAGGGCAAGAGAACGCATCCTTTTGTAGGCATCATCGTCCATTTCACACTTGATTTGATCGGGGTGGAAACCCACACCTGCATATACCTCGGGATATTGCTCGGCTAGGTCAATGCACCTGGCCGATGATTCCTCCGAGACACCCGCAGCAATCATCATGGCCACGCCTACTTCTTTCGCGCTCTCAAGGATCCTCGGGATTTCCTCTGGAGAGAATTGATCTAGGTGGGTATGACTGTCCGCTAGGATAATAGCCCTCACATTCGATAGGTACTAACTACGAAATCCCCAGTACACTGAATACAATGTGTTGTCTGCCCCGCTGATGGTCTACCCATTGGGCGGTCAAGGCCGGGGAAGGGAATGTCATACGTTTGTAAGGCCGCCGTCCAGGTAGAGGGTCTCGCCCGTCATGTACGATGATGCATCGGATGCCAGGTAGAGAGCCAGAAGTCCAACCTCCCGTAGCTCTCCAACACGACCCAATGGAACGTTGCTCTTCGCCCTCTCCCGAGCCGCACTCAATCGCTCCGGGTCACTGGTTTCAGGGTCTGGGAACTGCCCTGGCGCGATGCAGTTCACGGTGATGCCGTAGGGAGCCCATTCCAGGGCTAGCGTCTGAGTCAGTCGGGTCAGTCCCGCTTTGGCCGCCGAGTATGCCAAAATGCCGGGAGTCCCTTTTCGTGCGGCGAAGGCACTCACGTTTATCACCCTTCCCTGCCCGCGCTCAAGGAAGTGAGGTCCAACAGCCCGGCACCCCAAGAACGCCTGAGTCAGGTTTATGTCGAGTACGGTCCTCCACTCCTCATCGGTCATTGGTTCCCTCCCGGTTGTGCCGGGCAGTGGTACCAGTGGCTTCCGGATCGCATCCCCCAGTGTGTTGATTAGAACATCGATGTGATCCCACCGCTCAATTGCAAAGTCCATGGTGCGTTGCCAGTCCTCAGATCTGGTAGCATCTGCAGTTAGAGTCTCAATCGGATGTCCAGCTGCTGCCAACTCTGCTGCCAGAGGCTGGAGGTAGCGGTCTGTTAATGCGGTCACCATGACCTTGGCTCCGGCCTCCGCCAGCACCCGGGCGATGCCTTTGCCTATCCCACGGGCGGCAGCAGTAATGATAACCGTCTTCCCCTCTACACTGTATTCTGCAGGAATCATATCGACCTCTCCTCGCTATCTGGATCAAGGTTTCACTTGATGACCATCATACACCTGGCATACCTCGAATCAAGCAGGACTTGCCGAATGGCCATCTATGAAAAAGGCAACTCCGGATTTGTCTCTAGCAGGGTGTTGAAAAACTCCTGAATCGTGAGTATGTTACAGTAAGGGTAGCTTGGTTCAGGAGGGTGCGATGTGCGGCACAGCAGCTCGGCAAGCCATGATGCTCACAGCGGTTACCCCGGATGCGTTGGTGCCTCAGAGCCATCCCATCCGACAGATCAAGCCCATGGTGGACGCTGCCCTGGCGAAACTCTCCCCGGTCTTTAATCAGATGTATGCCGAAGGAGGGCGTCCCTCCATCCCTCCGGAGCATCTGCTGAAGGGGTGCCTGCTCATCGCCCTCTTCTCGGTCCGCAGTGAACGCCAGTTCTGTGAACGCCTCCAGTATGACCTCCTATTCAAGTGGTTCCTGGACCTGAACATCCTGGACCCCGCCTTTGAGCACTCCGTCTTCTCCAAGAACAAGGACCGGTTGCTGGAACACGAGGTAGTGCGAGAGTTCTTCGTAGCTATTGTCGATGAAGCCCGTCAGCGGAAGCTCCTGTTGGAGGAGCACTTCACTGTGGACGGGACATTGTTGGAGGCCTGGGCCTCCATGAAGAGTATCCGTGCCAAGGATGGCGGGCAGGACACGCCTGGGGACGGAGGGTGCAACCCTGATGTGGACTTCCGAGGGGAACAGCGGACCAATGCAACGCACGCCTCGACGACGGACCCGGAGGCACTGTTGGCCAGGAATGGTCCGGGGCGGGAGGCCAAGCTCTGCTTTGCGGGCCACGTGCTGATGGACAACCGCCAGGGGCTGGTCGTCGATGTACAGATCACGCAGGCCACCGGGACAGCGGAACGGGACACGGCCCTGGACATGCTCCAAGCGGTGCCTGGGAGTTGCCACCTCACGGTGGGGGCGGACAAGGGGTACGACACGAAGGACTTCGTGAGGGAGTGCCGAGACATGGACATCACGCCCCATGTGGCGCAGAAGCAGCACTCGGCCATCGACGTGCGGACCACCCGGCATGAGGGTTACCGGATAAGTCAGCGGATACGCAAGCGGGTGAAGGAAATCTTCGGGTGGGTCAAGACGGTGGCAGGGGGACGCAAGCTCCGCTACTGCGGTGTGGAGCGGAACCAACTGTGGGCGGAGGTGACGCTCGCGGGGTACAACCTTGTGCGGCTGGCGAAGCTGACCCAGGCCCCCGTCTGACAAAAACCTGGCCCGCGGCCCGTCGAGAGCTTGCAAGCCCCGCGGACGGTTTCTCCTTCGGCCACACAGCCTGTGCATGCCCCTAAAACCACCATCCGTCGGTCTCACGGCCCTCTCTTGTTCCCTAAGCTGTCGCAAATGACCCCTTCTTCAACACCCTGCTAGGTTGTGTACCTCGCCGCCATGTTGGATGTCACCGTCCGGGTGGCCAACATACTAGACACCGTTCTCCTCGAACTCCATGGTCTGCTGCTTGTCCAGGACGTTCCAGAGATTATTGCCCTTGGCTCGCAGGTACTCTACCACCAGGGTCTCACCGAAACTTCCAAGGGCGGCTGCACGATCCCAATGGTCCTGACGGGCTACAGACGCCTCCATTCCAAATAGGTTGCAGGCGGCGGCACGCCCCCAGAGTGGACATGTGTACGTACATGAAGGTACGGCTACATCCCGGCCTGTTACACTGTACCAGTAGCCTACCCCCAGGTGGGGGGGGGCTAGTACACCCTGCTGTTTGTACCTCCGTACCGATACCAGTGGGCACATCCCCAGTGCGGATTGCCTCTTCCTCCTTCTTCACAGTCTTGGGAGGAAGCCCTGTACCCCCGGCGCATCTCCAGCAGAATGGCACAGGGCTCCATTTCGTGTCGCATTGTCCCCCAGCCATGGACATGGCACATCCGGTGCCTCCGGCATGGTAATAGTCCTGCATAACGTCCAGCCAGAGCAACAACATGGAAAGGTTGGGGTGGAGCTCCCCACCCCAACCTTTCCAATTCATGCTAACCAGGCCATATATACCGTTGTATCCTAATTAAGAAAGATTTCCTATACAGGAAATCGTCTACTTGTGAGACAATACGGATGAGACTCCGCCATAGTAGACGTGGAAGTGGACCCGTGTCCTATCACTCACACACAGGATCAACTATGGTAAAGAGAGCACATAACTGTACAGAAAATAAGGGGTTTCGTAGCTATGGAAGCACAGCGCTCGAACCAGGTTGCTTGGGAAGCAAGATCTCTACCACTGAGCTACACCCGCCTGACGAAATTGTAGAACCGGGCCACCAGAGTGTCAATCATGGGCATTCGAGAACAGCTGAGACCAGGTGAGACCGTCATCTCCGATCACCAGCCCTTCTACGCAACCTCCCAGCGAGTTATTCACTACGAGGAGAAGGACGGGAAAGAGGATCTCTGGGAGATCTCCTACGCACGCTTGACCTCGGTCGAGGTAATCAAGCTGCCTCGCCACAAGGTGATGATCGCCGGGACCATGATGATAGTCGGTGGAGCCATCATGTCCACCATGGGATTCATCACCGCCTGGCCTGCTTTATTAGTAGGCATCGGCGTCATCATCTACGGAGGCATCGGGAGAGAGGCCTACTACCAGTTTCATGCCAACGGCATGACCAAGGAAGAAGCGCCTCGATGGCGCCTGGCCTACTGGGGTAACGGCAGCTTCATTCGCACCATACGCGTCATCACCGGGGAGCGCCCGGAGTACTAGCCCGCGACTCCCTTCCGGTACTCCTCTGCCAACCGCGCCACGTCCTCCGGCGCCCTTTGCCCCGTCTTTGCCAGCTCCTCCAGCCTGGCCGCTCGCACCTCTAGCTCGGCCACCTCTCCCTGGAGAAACATGGGGACCTCCACCCCTTCAAACCGGTCTTCCCCTTCTACCCACCGGTACAGCAGACGTCCGTGAGGCTTTCCGTCCTGAACGTAGTCAATCTCGTGCACCTCAGCCAACCGCCGCCAGAACCTGCCCAGACCGCGGCCAAAGCGACGAATGTATAGCATCAAGTCTATCCGTGAAGCTGCCTGGTCAGTGACCCCATTCCCTTTGCAGATGATGTCGAAGGTCTCCTCCAGCCCCGACGCGTGCAGTGCCGTGGCCAGCGAGTAGCCCGCCGCTAGGGTATCGAAGACCCGCCGCACGGGAGCACCCCAGATATAGTGAGGTATCCCTTCCGGGCTAAACTCACCCACCACAAGATAGCCACCGGTGGCCGCCTCCTTCAGGATATCCATCTCCGCCTCTTCGCCACTCAAATGATGGACAGGCACCTCTGGCGGCAGTAGCGACAGAAGAGCATGGATCGTTGTGGTCTTGCCAGCAAATTGTGGAATGGCCACCACCACCACGGAGAGGCCCCTGTCAATCGCCGCCCACAGGGTTGCCGCCACCTGGGCGCTCATGGTGCCGTTGCAGATGAGATCGACGATAGTAGGAGCTTCTGCCATCGTCTGCTTCCTTTTCCGTCATCACCCCTGGTTCACATAGTCATATCCTGACTGCACTGGGTAACCACCGTGACCACACATCTGAAAACGGGGCGACGACTTAGTGAATCCGTACTTTTCTGAAATGAGGCTCCCCTAGGTAAAAGACAGGGAAACCTTTGGCGAAGTTGCTAGGGCAGGACCTCTATCTCCCATTCCCCGCGCTCTACCACTTCGCCCACGACTACGGCCCCGCCGACACCCTTCTGGGAAAGGGCCTTCAACAGCTCAGGAACCTTGTCCGACGGAAGGGACATCAGGAGTCCGCCGGAGGTCTGGGCATCGCACAAGACCACCCTGGCTTCCTGGCTGATGGAAGGGTCCCAGGAGGCGACCTGATCCACAGAGTGCAGGTTCCGATGAGTTCCCCCCGGCGCAACACCCTCCTGGGCCAGCTTCCAAGTCCCCTCAATAAGAGGCACCTGAGAGAATCGGACCCGGGCTGTCACTCCCGAGGCCTTCACCATCGCCTGTAAATGCCCCAACAGCCCGAAGCCTGTGACATCTGTGCAGGCATTTACCCCCACCTCTATCATGGCCTCGGAAGAGGCCTTGTTCAGGGCGCTCATCACCTCTATGGCTCGTGCAAGGGTCTCAGCGTCGGCCACCCCGTTCTTGCCCGCAGTGGTGATAATACCCGTACCCAGGGGCTTGGTCAGCACCAGATGGTCTCCCACCCTGGCCGAGTCATTGGACACCTGCTTTCCAGGCTGCACCAGGCCGGTAACCGCCATGCCGTACTTGGGTTCCTCATCGTCTATCGTGTGCCCACCTACTATCATCACCCCCGCCTCTTTGGCCTTCGCGGCAGCCCCTTTCAGTATCTCCCCCAGAATGTCCAGGGGCAGCCCCGTAGGGAAACACACCAGATTCAGGGCCAGAAGGGGCTTACCCCCCATGGCGTAGACGTCGCTGAAGGCGTTGGCGGCGGCAATGGCGCCGAAGTGCCACGGGTCGTCCACAACAGGGGGAAAGAAGTCAACCGTCAGCACCAGGGCCAAATCCTCACTCAACCGGTAGACGGCGGCATCGTCTCCGGTGCTTGTCCCCACCAGGAGGTTAGGGTCCTCAAAGACCGGTAGCTGACGCAGCACCTGCGCCAGGTCCTCTGGACTGAACTTAGAGGCTCAACCGGCGCCTCTGGCCAGGCTGGTCAGACGTATCTTCTCGCCCTGCATAGCATTAGCCCTTTCTGGAAACTGCGCTCTGTGCGTATCTAGCATGATAGCACGGGTAGCTTGGCCTGGATAGGGTTTCACCAGCCTTAAGGAGCTTGTCCCATAAACCTTGGTGATTATCCCCTTAAGTCATGTACGTCAAGGTGACGATATGGCTCTGATGTCATTCTGAGTCCCGATGGAATCGGGGCTCAGAATCTAAAGCCTTTGCCTAAGTAAGATGGTGCGCCTTAGATTCTTCGGTCGTCCCGATGTGTCGGGACTCCCTCAGAATGACATGGATAGATGTACGTGTTTTGGCAGGGTAATCGCGTCATAGATGCAGGGAGTTGCTGTATCTTGACACAAGGTGCGCCGACATTCACCTACCGTTTACTTTCTCCATACTCCTTTCTTTATCTATGCGAGCGATACTGGAATTGCCGAGCAAGAGGGTTCGGGATACCGGCTGAAGTGCCGGATCGCAGAGTCGTCATCATTTAGAATGACGGTGTGAAAGGAATATCCTATGGTACGCAGGGAAATGCCCAATACGCCAGCCGATGATAGGCTGGGACAGCAAATGATGACCATTGAGGAGGTGGCTCGCCTGCTCAATGTACATACCAACACCGTCCGACAGTGGAACCACAAGGGTCTGCTGAACGCTTATAGGCTGGGGCCCCGGGGAGACCGACGGTTTACGGAGAAGGATATACTTGAATTCCTCATCAGTAGCACCAATGAAGCTAACGGCAACGGCTCCAACGGAGCTAGCGGCCCCAGTGAGCCCGCATCCCAGTAAGCTCAACAAGCAGTCCAGACGGCGCGGCAAAGGTGTCGATAGTGGCGCGTGGGTCCTATCTTAAGTCGCGTCGCATATGCGTCAAGAATTTGATGGTATACGGCATCAGTGCCCTTGACAATTAAGGCGAAAGAAAGCTAGTGTAGGCCTGATTCAACTGGATAAAGATATGTGACCATGGATCAGCCAGGCAGTCCAAGCTTTCACAGATACTCATCTGAGGTATCCCGTAGAGGGGCAAAGGGCATCGCCCCCATTGTCTTCATCATCGGTGCGGCGATAGTAATCCTTGCCACCGCTGTGGTGGGAACCTACGTCTTCCTTGACAGCGCCAACCACCCCAACGATGAGACGGCCAGCTACCTTCCCGCTGACACCGATATCTACTTCTCCCTCAACTTGCGCCCAGGTGCCGAACAACTCCAATACGTCCGCAGAATTATCAGTCGCTATACAGATAATCCAGACTTCCAGGACAAGGTGGATGACCTGGTGGATACGGTGGAAGATGAAACAGGTATTCATCTCCTAAAAGATGTACTCCCCTGGCTGGGGCCAGAGCTGGCCATAGGCTTAATAGATGTGGGTGGCATCGCTGACAACCCCCAGGTGGTGGCCTTTGTGGGCACCAGGGACACGGAGGCGGCAGAGCGGGTCCTTAGGCGTTTCTTGGACTCCCTGGAGGAAGAGGAAGAGGCGGGGTTCCGGGAGGGCAGCTACAAGGGATTCATCACCTTCCGCGAGGTAGATGAAGAAGAGGTGAACTTGGCCATCACCGACAATTACTTGGTATTCGCCACCTCGGAACGCCTTCTGGAGGATACCATAGACATGATGGAGGAGTCTGTGGACGCCCTATCGGACAAGGCGGAGTTCAAAGAAGCACGGGACTCGGTGATGGAGGAGCGGTTCTCTTTCTTGTACGTGGATGTGGAGAGCATCGTCAGGCAATTTCGCGTCGTCGCCTCCGCCGCGGGGGCAGGGGAAGCTCTACGTGAGGTGGAAGACAGGCTCCCGGAAATCCTGGGCGTGTCCGGCTCCTTTGTGGATAGAGGCGTGAGGATAGACGGCTACTACAACACTCCGCCGGGAAGCAACATCATCCCTCCCGCCAACTCCCTGGGTTCGGCTGGGCTGCTCCCGGATGACTCCCTGGCCTTTCTTTCTGCCACCGGCCTGAAGGAGGCGTTGCAGGAGGCCCTCACCGAGTTGGAAGAGGATACCACTTTGGGTTTCGACATCCAGGAAATCCTGGAGGGGTTAGACCAGGGCTTCAGCATCGACATAGACCGGGATATCTTGGGTTGGATGACGGGGGAGGTGGCTATAGCCCTTCTCCCCAACAGCTTTTCCTCTGACATCTTTGGCGGTCTCTCGAGGGCGATCCACGCCCTGGCCCTATTCCAGTTCGAGGAGCGCGGGGACACCGAGGACGCCCTGGAGAACTTGGTGGATGCCCTGGAAAACCTGGGGGTGCCCTTTGACGATGTGGAGATAGAGGGTGAGAAGGCAACCATGGTGGATCTGAGGGGGTTCTTTGGCGAGACCGCTTATAAGCCTGGATTCATGTTCCTGGGCAATTACCTGGTCCTGGGCACCACCGACCTGGCCCTGAGCATGGCCGTAAGCGCGCGAGACGGTGACGAACCTTCTCTATCCAACGCAGAGGAGTTCTCTCGGGTGGTAGAAATGGCTCCGGAGGGCAAAAATGCTCTCTTTTTCCTCAATCTCAAGGAGATAGTGAAAGCTGCGTTAGATGCTCAATCGCCCTCGGAAAGGGAGGACTACCGGGAGAACGCCGCCCCCTTCGTAGACCCGCTGCGGGCATTCCTGGTGGGAATGGAAACCACCTCCTTTACCCTGGTAATCACGATAGAGTGAGCGGGCAGGGCAGGCTCTGCACCCACAATATGTTGCTGCACTGGTCTGACGATCCTTCCCCTGTGGAAGGACGGTTCGCAAGGTTCGCCTTCAAAAACCAATCTATCATCAGGATTCAATCCTCATCTGCACTAGCCGTTCCTCGCTCTATATGCCATGTTCATATAGCGATCACCGCTGCGGAGCTCATCGAGCACCTGCAAAAGCCGTTTTTCACGGGTCTCCTCCCGCTTGGCCCTGATAATCCAGCCAACGTAGTCGTTCCGCTAGTAAGGTGGCCGGTTGCAGTAGGCCTCGGTAATCCCATGCTCAACAAGGGCGTTACGTATGAACTCGAGCATCTCATAGTGAGGCCGCCTGGCACGTTCCATGAGTCCTCCTGCCAACGGACATATTGTGCCCGGCCTGTATGGAATCAAGAAGTTTTGAGAGCACTATGTCACTCTAGCCAGCCGACTGCGACAGCAAGCCAGGGTTTACGCGTATCGAATAACCAGGCTCGAAGTTCCGTCAAGCTGTGTTTCTCCCAGATGCGAACCTGGGATTTGCACCATCGTTCTAACGCAGCCATATTTGAGAGTTGTACTAGCAGCAACGATGGACCAAGGAGACACTTCGCCTTTTCAGGAAGGGACATGTTCAGTTCAAAATCGGCTTTCCCTGACTTAGCCTGGTTAAGTGACTCCATCACAGCATCTTTCGCCAGTGCGGCCATGTCTTGCGGCGGAAACACCTGAACGCCAGCGATGTCCGGAAAAGCAGGAGCATTCCAGCGGTGTACCTCATGCCCAAGCACCTTCCCGCCAGGGAATGTTTGGACTATGCCACCCCCCTTTGGGTCTAGCCTCTGGTTAATGCGTCCTGTCGGGTTGTCGGCGTTCGCATCGTGATAAGAGATGTGGGAACCGAAGGGCCCAGTCAGCCAGTAAACACTGCGTTCATACAGGTCGACACGACCGACAACGAATGGACTTGTCCAGCATCGTGAACCTGAAGCACGAGCCGTATCACCAGTCTATCTGGTTTTTTCGTCACAGGTGAGATTGTCTGTATATTTAACATCTGCATCTTTGGTACTGCCCTATCTGGATTCGTCCCTAGCAAGTCCTAAGGAGCGGCCTGGTAGATAACCGGTCGGTACCGTGGCGGCGGGACGGGCTTTCCTGCCTGCCTGGCTGCCTCCAGCCAGGCAGCCTTGGCACGGTTCACCTCGGCCAGGGCCTCCTCTGGAGTATCGCCGAAGGCAGAGCAGGACTCCAGGTCAGGGATGTCGGCAATATACCCGCCGTCTTCTTCGCTGTAGAAGATGTTGATATGATAGTCACTCATTTCTCTTCCTCTAACTCTATATTATACCGCTCAACCAACCGGAGGAGCTGGCGAATCTGATAAGGCTTCGCTTCACCCTGGACTGACTGTAGGTTGACCAGTTCGGGGATGCCTGCGTGAGCGAAGATATGATGGCTTCCTGAAACGCGCACCAACTGAAATCCAAAGCCCTCTGCCAGATTCACCAGGTCATTGAAGGCTACATTGCTCAATGCTCCCTGTGCCAAACGTCGTAGAAGTTGTCTGCGGTTCATTTCTTAGTCTACATGGCGCGGTAATTGAGTGGTACACGCATATACAACCAAAACTGCCCGGCCTGGATTCGCCCCAGGCCACTAGAGTAAGTCCATAAGCTCTTCCACTGTGAGCCCGGCGGCATCAAGTATAGCCGCTAGCGTCCCAGCATCTATGCTGCGATGCGCTGGCACAACTACTTGGGCGAACGGTTCGTCTCTCCGCAACACTCGATGGCTACCCTTCTGCCGTTTGAGGTAAAACCCAGCACGTCCAAGTGCCCGCTCTACCTCCCTCCCAGATAACCCTCTGGGTAGCCGCCTCACCTAGCAGAGACCTCTACTTCCACCGTCTCCTTGCCTACCTCAGTGGGAACAGCTAACCCATCCTCCAGGAGCGCTTCTATATAGGCCTCCATGGCCTCTTTTATATTGGCTATTGCCTCTTTCTTTGTTTGGCCTTGAGACACGCAACCCCGGAGGACAGGGACATGCGCCACATATCCCGACTCCTGACCTTGCTCAATAACGACCGTGTATTTCATCTTTTTCACTCCTCGCTGCGTCCTGGCTTCAGAAGCTAGCACTGCCCGGCCTGGATTCGAACCAGGGATTTCAGCTCCAAAGGCTGACGTGCTACCGCTACACTACCGGGCATCGTCCCTCACCACAAGCAGCGCCATTGTAATACCGCCAGGCAGCAGGGTCAAAGAGATGCCAAAGGTCGCGGACAGGCATATTCAATTGACACCTGCAACCAACAGGAATTATAATCCAGTTCAGATACCCATGCCAAAACGAACCTATCAACCCAAAGTCAGGCGAAGGAAAAGAGTTCACGGTTTCTTCTCTCGTATGCTCACACGCGGCGGACAGAATGTTCTCAAGCGCCGCCGTTTCAAGGGCCGGGAGAGGCTTACGGTATAGCTGCGTGCGACCCCGCTTTTCCCTCGTGGGTCTGTTCTCGACTCAATGCACAAGGAGCTACGTCTCAGGAAAGCCCGGGACTTCTCTCACGTCTACCGCCATGGTAGGTCCTGGGCCGAGGGCCTGTTGGTGTTGAAAGCCCTGCCCATTGGCACGGATGGAAGGAACAGATTCGGGTTTACCGTTGGGAAGCGCACGGGCAATGCAGTAGTAAGGAACACTATAAAGCGAAGGCTGAGGGAGGCAGTCCGCCACACCCCCGTCAAAAGCGGATGGGACATAATATTCATCGCCAGGGGGAGAGCCAGGTCTGCCGACTACCATCAGCTAAAAGCTTCCGTGAGAGGATTGCTCCGCAGGGCTGACCTGCTGGCTATCGTCTCCGAGATAGAGAAGGTGAGGGCATGAAGAAGGGGCCTATGTTGGCCATTCGGCTATATCAAAGGGCAATCTCGCCCTTCCTACCGGTCGCATGCCGGTATCAACCGACCTGTTCTGAATACTCCCACCAGGCTATCTCCCAACACGGCCTTGTGCGAGGCCTGTGGCTGAGCCTGCGCAGGCTGGCCAGGTGCACACCCATCGGCGGGACGGGCTACGATCCAGTCCCCTGAGTATTCTCCGCACCGTGACCACCCCTCTCTCGCAGTCCTCGGGTGGGTGCCTTGCACCCTCATATTCTATGGCAATGTGGAGGAATTAGGTCATAGCTAATCCAGGGCCATCCAGGGCACATCTCTGCCTCTGGCTCCTTCTGGTGCCACTGGCTCTCTTCACCGTGGCCGGGTGTAGTGCCGCGGGTAGAATCGAAGCCTCCTCCGGATGGTCGGGAGCGGTAGTGGCCGACGACGTCATTTACGTCGGCTCCCGGCAAGCCGAGCTCCTGGCCCTGGATAAAGAAAATGGCACCCTCAGGTGGAGTTTCCCAGGAGACAATGACGAAGAGATGGAAGCGATTTACGGTAGCCCGGCGGCGACCAAGGAGCTTGTCTTCGTAGGCGGGTATAATGGCACACTCTACGCCTTGAATCCCGCCACCCAGGTTAAGGAATGGGACTTTTCCACCGACGATCGAATTGTGGGATCGCCCATAGTGGCGGGGGATACCGTAATTGTCGGATCATCGGACGGAAACCTCTATGCCCTGGATGCCGCCCAGGGATTTGAAAAATGGCGGTTCCCGACTGGGAATAAGATCTGGGCCACTCCTGTGGTATATGAGGACGTCGTTTACTTCGGCTCCCTGGACCACAACGTCTACGCCGTCACCCTGGAGGGAGGACAACAGATTTGGAGCTTTCCCACCAAAGGAGCTGTGGCCTCAACGCCCCTGATTATGGAAGGGCGCGTTTACATTGGCTCCTTCGACCACCGCTTCTACGCCCTGGATGCCGCCACCGGGACCGAGGTATGGGCTTCTCCATTCAAGGCAAAAAACTGGTTCTGGACCAAAGCCGTCTCGGATGGGGCTACCATTTACGTCGGCTCACTGGACGGCAACCTCTACGCCCTGGATGCCGATAGCGGACTACCTGTGTGGCCGATCCCCTTCGAGACCGACGCCCCCATACTATCCGCTGCCGCCCTGGTGCCTGAAGGCGTAGCGGTAGCCAACGACAAAGGCGACCTCTTCCTGGTGCGCACCCAGGACGGCAGAGAGATACGCTCTTTCTCCACTAAAGACCACATACGCGCTCCCCTTACAGCCTCGGGTTCAGTCGTCTACATCAGTGTCATGAACCACTCAATCCGGGCCGCGGACCTGGATGGAGGGTTCTGGAGGGAGCTATGGTGCTATGACACCAAGAAATCTACGAAATGCGAATAGAGTCTGCAATGCAGCCAGAGAGCAGTCTATGACGAAAGGTAAAGGTATGGCCCGTCCCGGACAAAAAGCCAATGGCACCTCCCATCATGGAGCGGTGAGGTAGGGCATGCTCGATTTCATCGGCCTCGTATGGAACCAGTTTATCCTCGGGCCCATGGTAAACAGCCTGGTGCTCCTGTACGTCCTTCTGTTCAGCAACTTCGGGCTCACCATCCTGGTGTTCACCGTCATAATCCGCCTGGTCACCCTTCCGCTGACTCTCAAGCAGATCAAGATGACCCGCGGGATGTCCCAGATCCAGCCCCAGATCAAAGAGTTGCAGCAAAAATATGCCGCCGATAAGGCCCGTCTGTCCAGAGAGACTATGGCCCTTTACAAGAGCCACGGGGTCAACCCCCTGGGATGTCTTGGCCCCATGTTCATTCAGATGCCCATCTGGATTGGGCTGTACCAGGGCATCATCCAGACCCTACCAGCACAGCCAGAGAGGCTTATAGGACTCTCTCAGAAGCTGTACTCCTGGCTCCCCCTGGTCAACGAGGCGGTACCTCTAAGCAGCAAGTTCCTCTGGATGGACCTGGCCCTGGGACCCGGAGAACAGGGTAACTTTCTGCTTCCTGCTCTGGTCGGTTTATCCATGTGGGCCGTGCAGAAGATGTCCACAGTCCCCTCGGCGGATGCCAGGCAGGCCCAGACCAACACAATGATGCTGTGGGTGATGCCGCTCATGTTGACCTTCTTCTCCTTTTCCCTACCCAGCGGACTCTCCCTGTACTGGGTGGCATCCAACTTGATTCAAATGAGTATTCAATACTTCGTTACCGGCTGGGGAAATCTGCTCCCATCCAGGAAGACAGAGCCGGTCCCCCAGACTGCCCCAGCCCAGTCGGTCAAGGAGATGGTGCAAAATGGAGACACTGGAAGTGACGGGAAGGTCCGTCGAGGAAGCAATAGAGATCGCCCTAAACCAGCTCGGCGCAGAGCGAAATCAAGTAGAAGTAGACGTAATCAGCCCCGGTAAGGGAGGAATCCTCGGCTTCGGAGCCGAGCCAGCCCGTGTAAGGGTGACCCTCACCACCCCCCCCTCGGGCCTTCTGGCCGTCGCCAAACTCACCATAGACAACCTCCTCCGAACCATGAAAGTCTCTGCCCTGGCCTCCCTGAGACCGCAGCAACCGGGCCAACAGGATACCGTAGAGATGGATATAGAAGGCGAGGACTCAGGACTCCTCATCGGCCGCCGCGGTGAGACCCTTAGAGCCCTCCAGTTCATCGCTAATATCCTGGTAGGCCAGAGGACGGACGGACGGGTAATCCTGGACGTAGAGGGATACCTGGAGCGGCGCTACGCCTCGCTCAGGACCCTGGCCACACGGGTAGCAGAGCGGGTGTTAGCCACAGGACACTCCATCACCCTGGAGCCCATGGCCCCCAACGAGCGAAGGATAATCCACATCACCCTTGCAGACCACCCTCGAGTCATCACCGAGAGCACGGGAGTGGGAGAGGGCCGGAAAATAACCGTCTCTCCACAGTCGCCGTAGTCCCCAGGGACACCGACCCTCCGATTTCCAGGGCTAGTCCCTGACCACTCCTGCCCTGGCGCGTCGACTTAAACCGTCCCCCAGAGAGTCCCGGCTGTGAACGGTTCGAATCTCCTGTGGTGGAGCATGAGGAGCGAATGTGGATACCAAACCAATTGTTCACTCGGCTGGCCCAAGTCCTCGCTGGATGAATTCGAATCGCCTACGGTGGGCCTCTGTGAACAGTACTCGAACTTTCTACGACCGGAGCTAATGCCTAGGCTCAGGCAACTCTTGGTACGGCCCAAGGACTGAAGAAAGCAGGGTCAGGTCTTCTCAAGCCAGTTCTCGGCACACCATCCCGTGTACCCAGCATCGAACTGCACCCTCCCCCACGTATATCCATCCCCAGACACCGACCCGTCTAGCACGGTGCCAGTCGTGCCGGCTGGTGCATAGCCGAGATAATCGGGGTCGGCGATTTCTGGATAACTGGTGCCCGGGCCACTTCTCACATTGAGGTCGGCAGTAGTGCGGACTCTATCACCCACTTGGATTTAGCAGCCTCTACACCTACGATGAGCTTCTGTGAGGGGCTGGGCTCCTTGTCCAGGAGGTTCTCAGCGATGTAAGGCTTCTGCTTCCAAACTCCGAACTGCACCCAGTAATCTCCCGCCGCGTTCACCGGCTTGGTGTATGGTGGATACTCGGAAGTATCCTACAGCGGCAGCACTCTTGGCACGAGTAATGGTGCTCATTGGCACCTCCTGTTCCGACTGCCAGGAGTATAGCACTACTACCGCTACATGTCAAGGAACGACTGGCTCACCACGAGCGGACAACAATGACGCGCTTTTTCGCCACCAGGTATTAGTAAAAGCTCCGAACGGCTTCGATTACGTACTCGACCTGCTCATCGGACAGGTCGGGGTGCATGGGCAGCGAAAGCACCTCGCCGCAGAGCTTCTCGGTCTCCGGGAGGCTGAAGTGGCCCAGGCCCAGGGCTTGGTGGTGATGCATTGGCTTCTCCCAGGATATCAGCACCTCGATGTCTTTGTTTCTCAGGTGCTCTACCAGAGCGTCTCTTCTCTCCGCTCGTATGACGTAGTTCTGGTAAACATCGTAGTAGCGAGGATCGTGGAAATGGGGCACCTTTATGAAGGGAACCTCCGAAAGGCCACTCCAGTAAGCGTCGGCAATCTCCCGTCGGCGTTGGATCCATCCCGGGAAGTACCTCAGCTTTACATTAAGAATGGCGGCATGGAGATTATCCAGTCTGGTATTGAATCCGTAGAAGCGTATGTCGCCCGTATTCCGGTCCTGGCCGTGGTCTCTAAGGCTGGTAATGCGGTCGGCTATGTCCGCGTCGTTGGTGGTCACGATGCCGCCATCGCCGAAGGCCCCCAGCATCTTGAAGGGATAGAGGCTGAAGCAGCCGGTCAGGCCAAAGGACCCGGCCATCTGTCCGTCGAAGGTCGCACCCAGGGCCTGGGCGGCATCCTCGATGACGATGAGATTATGGGCGCGAGCGATTGCCATCAGCCGCTCCATGTCACACAGCCGCCCGTTGAGATGCACGGGGATGACCGCACGGGTGCGCTCCGTGATGGCCTGCTCCAGCTCATCCATGACGATGTTGAAGTCCTCGCCCACATCCACCAGCACCGGCGTCGCCCCGCAGTGGACTATCGCGGCCACGGTGGCCACGAAGGTATGGGCGACGGTAATCACCTCGTCTCTAGGCCCCAGTTCGGCGGCCCGCACCGAATGGTGCAGGGCATCGAAACCGCTGTTTACCCCCACGGCATACCTGGTGCCAACCATGGACGCAATAGCGCTCTCGAACTCGTGCATGTCCGATCGCATTATCACGTCGCCCCTGGAGAGGGAGTCGTCCACGGCCTTCAGCACCTCCTCCCTCATGGAGCCGTAGTGCGCCGGAACGTTGACGAATGGGACCTTATACGCCATTGCTCTCTCCTTTCTTGATCATTGATGTGTAGAGGATTACTGGCATGGCAGATAGTGTGGTATCCCTGTAATACACCTATGAATTGTCATTGCTGCGGGGTACCCCGCAGCCAGATTGCCACGGCCCTCCGGAGCCTGTGGTGAGGACCTCGAACCATCGGGCCTCGCAATGACATTCGTGGCAAACTTCGGTGACACCACACTAGACCGACTTGACCATTCCTAGAGTTGCCTCCACCGTGGCCACAATATCCTCCGCGGTAATGTAGTAGGCTTTCTCCAATACCCCGCTCATGGGGGCAGGCACATCCGGCAGCGTCACGCGCCGAATGGGCGCTTTAAGGTATTCAAATGCCTTCTCCCCCACGGTGGCAGCGATCTCAGCCGCTACACCACAGGTTCTCCAGGCAGCGTCCACAACCACCAGGCGTCCGGTTTTCCTCACCGACTCCAGAATCGATTCCTCGTCCAGGGGCTTGATGGTGCGCACGTCAATCAGCTCAACGTCTATGCCTCTGGCTTCAAGACTTGTGGTGGCCTGCGCACACACGTGGGTCATGTAAGAGGTGGCCACCACGGTCAAGTCGCTTCCTTCTCTTATCCTGGCGGCAGAGCCAATGGGCACCGTATACGGCTCTTCCGGCACATCCCCCTCCAGGGCGTACAGCCATCTGTCGTCGATGAACATGACGGGGTTGGGGTCGAGGATACTGGAGAAGAGGAGCCCCTTAACATCGTAGGGCGTGCTGGGCATAACCACCTTCAGTCCTGGGATGTGAGCGAACATGGCCTGGAGGGCCTGAGAGTGCTGGGCTGCCTGCTGTCCGCCGCGGTTGATAATGGCCCAGATGGTCAGGGGCACACCTGTCTGCCCGCCGAGCATGTAGGACCAGTTGGCGGCCTGGTTTATGATTTGCTCGACACCCATTAGCATGAAGTCCATTCGGGGATGGACGACGATGGGGTGGAAACCCGCCAGGGCTGCCCCTATGGCAACACCGTTGATGCCCTGCTCGGACACCGGAGGGTCTATAACCCTCTCCCAGCCAAACCGCTCCCCAATGCCACGCATACTATCGCCAACGTACCAGGGGTTTTTCACCCCCTGGCCGATGATAAAGACGCGGCGGTCCTGCTCCAAAGCCTGATGTAGGCCCTCGTTCAGCGCTTGCACATAGGACAATCTTCGCATACGGGTTTCTGTTGCTCGTCGTCAGCTGCGAAAGACGTGGTTCATAAGCTCGCTCTCATCGGGGTTGGGACTCTGGTAGGCAAAGGCCAGGGACATTTCCACCTCCTCATCCGTCTTCCCTTCGAACTCTGCGGCCTCGCTCTCCGTCATGATGCCCTGGCCCAGGAGGTGAGCCTTCAGGCCCTCGATAGGGCACCGCTTCACCCAGGCGTCAACCTCTTCTTTATCCCTGAGACCCACATCCAGGTCCCACCGGGGCCCTACGTGACCGCGCCATCGATAAGTCCTGCACTCTATCAATGTGGGGCCTTGCCCCGCCCTGGCCCTCTGTACGGCCTGTTGGGTCGTATTGAGCACCTCGATTACGCTGTTGCCGTCTATCCTGTAGCCAGGCATGCCGTGAGCCTCGCCACTCTGGTAGATGTTGTCCACGGGCTGTCTCTCCAGCAGGCGAAGGTGGGAGGAGAACAGGTTGTTCTCGCACACGAACAGGACTGGAAGCTTCCTGAGGGACGCATAGTTGAGAGACTCGTGGAACTCCCCCTCCTCGGTGGCCCCGTCTCCGAAAAAGGCCACCGACACCCGGTCGGTGCCCTCCATGACCGAGGCCAGGGCAGCACCCACCGCGATGGGGATGGTCGCGCCTACAATGGGCACAGTGCCCAGCATTCCAACCTCTGGAGCGTACAGGTGCATGGAGCCCCCGTAGCCCCGGGAGCATCCGGTCTCCTTCCCGAACATCTCCGCCATCAGGAGGTTCATGTTACCTCCCTTGGCCAGGTAATGTCCGTGGGAGCGGTGGCCGCCGAAGACGTAGTCGTCCCGTCGCAGGGCGGAGCATACGCCCACGGCAACGCCCTCCTGGCCGATGCAGAGATGGGTGGGACAGAGGATCTCTCCTTGCTCAAGGAGCTCGGCAACCCGCTCCTCAAAGCGGCGGATCCTCACCATGCCCACGTACATGGCCTGCAGAGTCGCCTCGGAGAGGTCGCCGGCGAGTGTCATGCCTTCCTGTCTAATGTCCTGACTCATCCTGGACCATCCCCGATCCTACCGTTTCTCTTGAGGGTTTCCCCAGCACCGTCAAGAGCGTCGCCATCAGTATCTTGATGTCGACCCAGAAGGACTGTTTGCGAGCGTAGAGTAGCTGCAACCGTATCTTCTCGGGCCGGATGACCTCCATGTAGGTTTTTTCCGGATCGGGGCTACCGGCGAGAATGGCTCCCTCGTCCGGGTTCCACAGCGAGGCCCAGTCTGTGATGCCCGGGCGCATGCCCAGAATGGCTTTCTCCTCCTCCGTGTACATATCGACGTACATCTGGACCTCGGGCCGGGGTCCGACCAGGCTCATCTCTCCCTTGAGGACGTTGATGAGCTGTGGCAGCTCGTCGAGCTTGAACTTCCGAATGAGCCTTCCTGCCCTGGTGATGCGGGGATCGTCGCCTGCCGTTGAGGGGCCACCTATCCTGTCGGCGTTGATCACCATGCTTCTGAACTTGTATATACGGAAGGGCTTGCCGTGCAGCCCGACTCTCACACCCCGATAGAACACAGACCCAGAGGAGTCCAGCTTGATCCAGACGGAGATGAGGATGAGCAAGGGCGATGCCGCTATGATGCCGATGAAGGAAATTGCCAGGTCGAAGGAGCGTTTCAGCATTAACAAACACCCTTGCGCCTAAAGTATGCTCAGTATATTGGCCGAGTCTGCTGAAAGCAACATGTAACGTCAGGCTTGGATTGGGATATATCCAAATTGACCCCCGAAGCAAGTTCCACCCCGATTACGTTATGGCTGACGCTGGCTACTCTAGCGTGGAAGGTGCTCTATAATAGGCGTGTCGGCAGAGAGAGTTATAAGCCGTCTCAAAGAGCATAGGACACTCAATCATCCCACCGTGAGACGGATGCAAAAGGTTACGACTCATTGTTTCCTTAGCCTTGTGGTGCTTCAATCGCAGGCGTTAGCAACGGAGTCGCGTGCCTGCGTCCGGAAGGTGGCATAAACGAAATGCGACACAACATCTTGCGAGTTCTGGGTATCCCGATGGGGGGGTATTGTGGGAATGAAATCCCATTGCATATGCGAGGGACATCTTAGCAGCCCCGTAGGATCCGAGATTGAAGCCTCAGCCTAACGGGCTGAACTGATTCTGCTGGCAATTATTGCTGTTCGTAATGTCCACCCTGCGGTCACCACGATAATGGCTAACAACAATCCTGTCGCTGATAGAATCACGATATGAGCAGTGGTGAACATAGCCTGAGGATCAAACAGTGTTACAGGCGAAAGTAGAAGCAGTATTACGCCAGCCAAATACAGTAAAGCGACCCAATCGAGATATCGCGTGAACTCAATATAAAAGCGAAGGACGAAAAAATCGCTGGTACGCATCTCCCCTGCTGCAAACCGGTTCTCAAATTCGGTGGACAACCAAAACCTTAGCCGAGGCAACGCAATAAGAATGGAAAAACTGATAGAGCCGTAAACGAGGAGGGACGAACTTAGAGACTTGATGACAGCGTCGTCCACAGCTTCTGAAACTCCCTTCCATACTTTGCCGCTAGAGTTGGGAATCCTTTGAAGATTAGAGCGACATCGTGTTTGTCTTCTCCAAACGTCAGTGGCTCATGTGGTTTTTCGACTCTAACGATCCGGTCATCGACCACCATGGTATGATATGGCAGCTTCTCGACACACTTGATCTCTATTTGAGCCTGGTCTTTGTACCAGTCAAGGGCCTCTCTTTCGGTCAGAAACCGAATCTTAGCTCCCCTATCGATCGCCGACTTGAGCGATTGCTTGACCTTTTCATCGCCAAAGAAGTGATCATCAAAATCTGTGGCGATGTCTATGGTAGCGTGCGCTCGCTCAAATAGAGGAGGGAGTTCCTTGAGTTTGTCCTTCATGTTCCTGTCTAAGGCGACATCAAAGCCACGAGAACGCGATGAAAGAATGGCACCTACCAAGATGCCCAAAAGCAGCGACCCTACCGCAACGAATTCCATATCTTGCTACGTGACCACCGAGCGCGATGAAAGAGGATGACGATATCCATCTGATGGAGCAGGCATGATGGCCAACCTTGTGCGGCATCCTACCACGCCTGTCAACCCCGCTGCCTGGGGAGCATCGGAAAATGTACCACAGCCTACAGAAAGGCTCATGAGCCAAGTCCCATACTTATCTGTTATCATTAGATGTATGCCCCAAAAAGAAGAGGTCCAAGGGCACAAGCACACCCTCGGACCTCTTAGCGTTCAACCTTTTAACATCCCTTGGCAGTCCTTCCTCCGGACGTTTCACGAACATTAGTACAATCATGCTTACCGCGGATGGTAAAGAATCTGGTACAGACCAAGCCTTGTAAGGTTAAGAATTGGTAAAGAAAGGTTAAGCATTGGTAAAGAAAGGTGAACTTTCTGTTCGAGCTTGCCAAGTTCATACTGTGTGAGAAAGCCCATAACTTGAGCATACGCTAGTTTGACCTAGGTCTGTCAAGTGCGAAACTACCCCCCTTTTTAGGACTTCTGAATAAACCCAAATTGACCGCCTTACACCCTCGTGCTATCATGCAGCCAGAGAATGAATATCCTCGGCGCTACTGGTACAAGGGATGGATAGTCTGGCACAGATAGACCGAGAGGTCTCGGTCTGCACCGATTGCCCCCTCTCCCACAATAGAAGCAGAGCTGTCCCAGGGGAGGGGCCTGAGAACGCGGAGATAATGCTCATTGGGGAGGCCCCGGGTTTCAACGAGGACAAGCAAGGGCGTCCCTTCGTTGGAGCCGCCGGACACTTCCTGGAGGAGCTTCTGGCCCTGGCCAGGCTGCGCCGCAAGGACGTCTACATTACTAACACGGTGAAGTGCCGACCCCTCAACAATCGCGATCCCCTGCCCGGGGAGATGGCCACCTGCCGCAAGTACCTCGATCGCCAGATAGAGGTTATCTCGCCCAAGGTGGTCGTAACCCTGGGACGCCACTCGCTGACCAGCTTTCTGCCCAAGGAGACCATAGGCAAGGCCAGGGGTAAAGCCAGGAATGTAAACGGGACCATCCTGTTCCCCATGTACCATCCGGCGGCGGCCCTGCACCAGCAAAGCCTTCGTCAAGTCATCGAAGAAGACATCAAGAAGCTGCCCGCTCTTCTCAAGGAGCTTCCTTCCGTTCAGCAGGAAGCTCTTCCCGCTCAAAAGGAGAGAGAGGGAGAGCAGCTGAGCATGTTCTAAGGTTTTCTATGGAACAGTCTTTAAAAATCGTCCCCCTGGGCGGCCTCGGTGAAATTGGCAAGAACATGATGGCCCTGGAGTGCGATGGCGATATCATCGTCATCGATGCCGGGGTTCAGTTCCCCGAGGAGGATATGCTTGGGGTAGACCTGGTGATCCCTGACATATCCTACCTCAAGGAGAACCGGGATAAAGTCCGGGGAATCGTGATAACCCACGGCCACGAAGACCACACCGGTGCCCTGCCTTACGTCCTGCGGGATTTGAACGTACCGGTCTATGCGCCCCGGCTGGCGCAAGGCCTAATAGAGGTAAAGCTAAGGGAGCACCGATCCCTGCGCGGCGCCAGGTTGGAAGCGGTAGAGCCTGGACAGCCCGTAAAGCTAGGAAAGTTCCGCGTAGAGTGGTTCCGGGTGTGCCACAGCATCCCCGATGCCATGGGCCTGGTTATCCAGACCCCCCTGGGACTGGTGGTACACACCGGCGACTTCAAGATAGACCACACTCCCGTGGACGGAATGCCCACGAACCTCGGCAAACTGGCGGCCCTGACGGCCAAGGGGGTTCTCCTCCTGCTCTCCGACTCCACCTACGCCGAAATACCGGGCTACACGCCCTCGGAGAGGGTGGTAGGAGAGGCCCTGGAGCGGGTAATCGCCGCGGCCCCGGGCAGGGTGCTGGTAGCCACCTTTGCCTCTCTCATATCTCGCATCCAGCAGGTGATGGATGCGGCGCATAAGCATGGGCGCAAGGTAACCTTCGTTGGCCGCAGCATGGTGGACAACGTGAACATGGCATCCCAGATGGGCTACCTTTCCGTCCCACCTGATGTCAGAGCAACCCTCAAACAGATAAGAGAGCTACCACCGGAGGAGGTGGTCATTATGACCACCGGCAGTCAAGGAGAGCCCACCTCCGCCCTGGTGCGCATTGCCAATCGGGACCACCGGGACGTCAATATCATGCAGGGAGACACCGTGGTCATCTCGGCCACTCCCATCCCGGGCAACGAGACCGTGGTGAGCAGGACCATAGACAACCTCCTCCGCCAGGGTGCTCATGTGTTGCATGATAAGATTGCCCTGGTTCACGTCCACGGCCATGGCAGCCAGGAAGAGCTGAAGCTGATGCTCAACCTCATCAGGCCCCGGTATTTCGTTCCCGTCCACGGCGAGCACCGACACTTGAAGGCCCACGCCGCCCTGGCCCACACCCTGGGCATCTCCCCGGACAATACCTTTGTCCTGGAAGACGGCGATGTTCTGGAGATAACACCCCAGTTTGCCGAGGTGGTGGACAGGGTGACCGCGGGCCCGATATACGTGGACGGCCTGCGGGTCTGGGACATGAATAACGTGGTGCTGAGGGACAGGAAGCTACTTTCCCAGGACGGGATTGTTGTGATGATCCTCACCCAGGACAAAAAGACCGGGCACCTTCTCAAAGCCCCTGAGATGATTACCAGTGGCTTCATCGACATAGAGGAGCACAGCGATGTCGCGGATGAGACGGCGACTATGGTGATAGAGGCTCTGAACCACAGCGGAGAGCAGCCCCTCGAACGAGGATTCATTACCACCAAGGTAAAGGAGACGGTGGGGAATTTCCTCCACCAGCAGACGGGCCGGCGGCCTATGATCATCCCAGTAGTCGTGGAGGTATGAGGAGGAGAAATGGTTACCTGGGTGCTGATGGGCTGGCGTCAGAGGAGGCGTATGGGGAGTGCCTTTACGGCTATCGTGGTCGTGGGGATCATTCTGTGGCAACTTCCCCAGATTATCGATGGCTACATCTCCACCAGGGACCTGCTGGTCCGCAGCCTGGCCTTTGGGCTCCTACCGCCCTTCCTGTGGGCCGTGGCCCTGGTCCTGGCGTTGTGGAAAAGGCGCTCTCTTCTCAAGAGACGCCTCTGGAACCGATGGATTGCCGCCCTACTGGCGTCTTCCGTGATTTGGGGCATCTTGGCCTACTTCTCGGACTTCACAGGCATCCTGGGGGAGGTCACCCTGGGCGGATGGATGGGACAGCAGATCAAGGGGTCTTCCGATGTACTGGGAGTCTTCAGACTGACGGGAGTGGCGATCATGGTCGCTGCAATAGCCATTCCCCGTCGCTCCGGTAATCTCTTGCAACAGGTTCTTCCTGTGGCTGGACGCATAGCAAAAGCCACGGGCTGCCTTCTCAGAAGGTCCGATTCTCCTGGCGCAAAGGTGGCCGACGGCAAGGGGTTCCTGAGTGCAATGCTCAGGAGAGCCAGGGCCGGCCGAGGAGAGGGCCGTGCTCGGGCGAAGATCACGGTACAGAATGCCCCGGCCCCCCGGGTAGCCGGACGCCCCGCGGGAGGGCAAAAGCCACCGGAAAGACGGAGGCCCGAGAGCGATGGGCGCTCCTGGAGGTTCCAGGATAAGGCCCCTGCACAGCTGTCAGAGCTGGCGACGGTACCAAGCTCCACGCCTGAGCCAGAAAGGGCAGTAACCCGCGAGGACATAGAACGGTGGTCCCTACCACCCGTATCCCTTCTGGCAAAGCCTCCCTCGGAGAGCCATGAGCCAGGTATAGATCGGGAGGGGACCTCCCACCTCATCGAGACCACCCTGGGGGATTACGGCATCGAGGTGAGGGTGGCCGAGGTGAAACTTGGGCCCGTGGTAACCATGTTTGGGCTGGTGCCCGGCTGGAGAAGGCGCTCCCACGATGTAAAGGAGCGGACCTCGGAGGGTAAGCCCGTAGTAGACGAGGCAGGAAAGCCCGTGGTGCGCCGTGTAGAGGACAAAACCCGGGTTAAAGTGGACAGCATTGTCGCCCGGGAAAAGGACCTGGCCCTGGCCTTGGCCGCTCCCAGCCTGCGCATCGAGGCACCCATCCCTGGCGCTTCCCTGGTGGGAATAGAGGTGCCCAATCCCAGGCCCGCCGTTGTGACCCTGCGCTCCGTCATGGAGACAGATGCTTTTCAGACCCTCAGTTCCAAGTCCAAGCTGGCCCTTGCACTTGGGATGGGCACCGGAGGGGAAGTAGCAGTGGCTGACCTGGGCAGGATGCCCCACCTCCTCATCGCCGGGTCCACGGGCAGTGGGAAGAGCGTATGCATCAACTCTGTCATCGCCTGCATAATCATGCACAACTCGCCCTGGGAGACCCGTATGCTCCTCATAGACCCAAAGCGGGTAGAGCTTACCCCCTACAACGGTATTCCACATCTCCTTGCGCCTGTTGTGGTGGAGGTGGAGGTGGCCGTGCAGATGCTCAAAGGCATGATCCTTGAGATGCTGCGGCGTTACAGGATTTTTGAAGTGGCCGGGGCACGCAACATCGAGGGGTACAATAGGGCTTGCCCTTCGGAGGAGAGAATGCCCCTGATGGTGATAGCCGTTGATGAGCTGGCGGACTTGATGATGTCGGCCCCTTACGACATAGAGCATTCCATCATCAGGCTGGCCCAGTTGGGAAGGGCCACTGGGATTCACCTGGTGGTGGCTACCCAGCGACCTTCGGTAGACGTGGTAACCGGCCTCATCAAGGCCAACTTCCCCAGCCGTATCAGCTTTGCCGTCGCCTCCCAGGTGGACTCTCGCACTATCCTGGACTCTGTTGGAGCGGAGAAACTCCTGGGCCGCGGTGATATGCTGTTTCAGCCACAGGATGCCCCGAAGCCCCGGAGGATTCAGGGTGCCTTCATCTCAGATAAAGAGATAGGGGAGTTGGTATGGTACTGGCGGAATCAGCGAGGGCCCCTTCCTCCAGAGATACCCCTGGACATCGAGGAGCGCGATCAGGCCAAGGGACGGCAGGACGGAGAGACGGGAGACGAGCTATTGGAGAAGGCATGGGACCTGGCCACCCAATACCATCGCCTGTCCACCTCTCTTCTTCAAAGGCGGCTGAGGATTGGATACCCCAGGGCAGCCCGCTTGATGGATCTGCTGGAGGAGGAGGGAGTGGTGGGCCCTGGAGAGGCTGGAAAGTCCCGAGAAGTGCTGATGTCCAGGGGCAGAGGACACGGCAAGGAGGGTTAAGAGATGGTACGCAGCCTTACCGACCGCTTGAGCTCCTTTTTCGGAAGGGCAAACCGCCCTCCTGACGAGGACCAGGGCCTACGAGAGTTCTGCGAGGCCTGTAATGCCTCCCTTGTAGATGCTACCCTTTATCGAGAGTGCCGGGTGTGCCCTTCTTGCCGTTTTCACTATGCCCTTACTGCCAGGGAGCGTATCTCCCTGGTAGCCGATCCCGGCACCTTCCGGGAAAGCCATCGCTCCATTGTCTACTTGAGTCCTCTTGTCTCCTCCTCAGAGGTGTCCTCCCAGGAACCTACGGCCAGGGAACATCGCAGGACGGGCCTTACCGAGGCGGCAATAACGGGCCGGGCGGCTATTGGTGGAATACCCGTGATTCTCATAGCCCTGGACTTCAGATTCCTGGGCGGGACTATGGGAGCCGTGGTTGGAGAGAAGGTCTCCCTGGCCTTTGAGCTGGCCACCCGGAGGAAGATGCCCGTAGTGGCGATTGTCACCGGCGGCGGTGCAAGGACACAAGAGGGAGTCCTCTCTCTGATGCAGATGGCCAAGACCTCACTCGCGGTCAACCGCCTTGACCAGGAGAGGCTTCCCTTCATCGCCGTCATGGCCAACCCCACCACAGGGCAGGTGTATTCCAGCTTTGCCAACCTGGCGGATGTCATACTGGCGGAGCCGGGAGCGCTCCTGGGCCTTGCCCCTTTGAGGGCACAGGGGGAAGGCTCCCAGGGATCCTCTCCCTCCGTGGCCTACTCTGCCGAGGCACACCTGGCCCACGGGATGATAGACCGGGTGATCGATAGAGAGCACCTGAAGGAGCTGCTGTCCGTTCTACTGGACATCATGACTCCCAAACAGCCCCTCCCGTCCAGTGGGGAGGCGGAAGAGCTTTCACCCGCCCAGACTGAGGAAAGAATCAGGGACAGGATTGGCGGTGAGCACCTGGAAGAGCTATGGCCTCCGACATGGGAGGCGGTGCAACTGGCGCGCCACAGCCAGCGCCCCACCTCCCTGGATTTCATAAGGCGCAGCCTGTCCAATTTCGTGGAGCTCCACGGCGACCGTCTCTACGGCGACGATCCCTGCATCGTGGCCGGTCTGGGATACCTGGGGAGCCAGGCAGTGGTGGCCATAGGCCAGGAGAAGGGCCACGACGTCACATCGAGGGAGCGCCACGAGGGCCGGACTTACCCGGAGGGATTCCGCAAGGCCCAGCGGGTGATGAAGCTGGCGTCCAAACTTCAGCTACCCCTGATAACCTTTGTGGACACTCCCGGGCCGTACTACGGCCGGGAATCGGAGGAGCGGGGACTGGGCAATGCCATCGCCTCTACTATGGCTCTTATGGCCCAGTTGCCCATACCCACCATGTCCGTGGTTATCGGCGAAGGGGGCAGCGAGGGGGCCTTGGCCCTGGGGGTGGCTGACCGTATTCTCATGCTTGAGAACGCCATATACTCAGTGACCTCCCCGGAGAACGCCGCAGCCCTGCTCTATCGCAACTTCTCCAGGGTACAGGAGGTGCCGGAGCCCCTCAAACTCACGGCCCAGGATTGCCAAGAGCTGGGCATTATCGACCTGATAGTGCATGAGCCCTCGGAGGGGGCCCATGGAAACCCCGGAGAGGCGGCCCTAAAGCTGAAAAACGTTCTGGAAGAGGAGCTGGCGATTCTGAAAGCCCGCTCCACCAGGAGGGTCCTCAGTGACCGGTACAGGAAATTCCGCAAGATGGGAGAGTACAGCTCCCATTTCCGGGTTGCCCTTACCCAGGAGGTATCCCATCTCCAGAGCTATGTGGCGCAGGGGGTGCGGCTGATACGCCGCAGACGGCGCAGGAGGGAGTCTCTTCCTCCCGAGGAAAGCGGAAAAGGGGATTAACCTCCGGTTATCCCTATACGCTTGGGGGCGTTGTTCCGCTCACCCTGGACGAAGTGCATGCAATTACTCCGTTGGAGATAGCGTCTGGATAGGAGGTGAAAAATGGTGCAGACAGAAGCGAGAGTCCCAGCTACACCGGGAGCCTTGGCGGGAATCCGAGTCCTGGACTTCACCTGGGTTCGTGCGGGACCGTGGTGTAACCGCTGGCTGGGAGCACTGCGGGCCGGGGTGATCAAGGTGGAGTGGCCGCAGAATCCCAACACCAGGGGTGAGGGCATCGGAGGGCGCAGACCTCCACATCTCCCGCTCAATTTGAACACCGATGGCCATTTCAGCGACACCAATGCCAACAAGCTAAGCATTACCCTCAACACCAGGACGGAGCGAGGGGCAGACCTTGTGCGCCGTCTCGTGCCCATATCCGACATCGTTATCGAGAACTTCGCCTATGGGGTCTTGGAGCGATGGGGGCTGGGCTACGAGGATATGAAAAGGCTCCGGCCCGACATCATATACCTCTCCATGTCCGGGTTCGGCCACACGGGCCGGGACCGGGACTATCAAACCATGGGGCCCATTGCCCAGGCCCTGTCCGGTTTGACGCATCTATCGGGACTGCCGGGCAAGCCACCTGCGGGCTGGGGCTGGTCGTACATGGATGACACTGGTGGCATGTATGGAGCCATGTATGCCCTGAGTGCCATCTACCATCGCAACGTCACGGGCCAGGGGCAGCACGTGGACAAGGCCCAGTGGATCACCGGAGTGGCGC
>JBDRIA010000043.1:0-5133 GCA_043816345.1 Chloroflexota bacterium | reverse complement strand
GGAGACGGCGACCATGCATGACGAAAGAGCAGAAAGAGCGCGCGAGCTGGCACAATCGCTATTTCAATCCGTAAAGATAGCCAAGGCGCTCGGGGCCCTAACGAATACTGAGATAGCAAACCTGCTGCGGGATCACGTGTGGGCCAACATGGTTATTTTCAGCCCACAGGCCGATCTGGTAAAGGAAGCGATAGAAAGGCTGAAGATATGTGGAGACGGCGACCATGACTAACCCGAAAGGAGAAGGAAAGATAGACTATTGTTTCCGATTTCAAAACGCCAAGCGAGTTCTGATCCTGCTATTTTCCAACAATGTTTGCCGCGTCGTCGCCTACACGCCAGGCGATCCCATCAGGAGCGAGCGGGAATACCACGACATCTCGGATGCTTCGCTGCTCCGCCTGATGGATTTACCTCTTTGATAGGAGACGGCGACCATGCTTGAGGAAAACAGATATGGAAAATGCAAGGAAAAATGTCCAGGCGGGAATCCTTGTACTCTGCTGAGACTCACAGATAGAGACAACGATTGCCCTGCTGAGCCAGGCAGTCTCAATCAGCAATCGCCCGCACGAGATTCTGGCGACGAGGGATGATAGCCCCTCTCAGGTTCGGTCCCTGACGTGCGGACATTATCACAAACTCAGGAGGTAGCATGGTACATAAAAAGAGGCTCATTGCCGAGGACGAGGAATACATCGTTCACCGGAACGGGAAGCGGATCGAAGTCACTAACAAGACAGGCGACGAATCGCCCCCCGATGTCCCCAAGAAAAAGAAGAAGCTAACACCTGACCGAAAGGAGAATGAGCGATGAGTGAGAATGAGCATGCAGAATGGCTGAAGAATGCGAGGTATTGCCCCCTTGCCGCCGCTACCCCTGATCTGGGTAACTTTTGCCTCAAGGATGAGTGCGCTCTCTGGAATGAACACCTCGGCTGCTGTGGCCTGATCGCCACCGGCGTGATCCAGGGAGCCGCAATCGTCAGAAAGGAAATGCGCGACGACCGGGATGGTGAACGTGAACGCGAGGCCCGTATCAACGAATTGGAGATGTGCCCCTTCTAATCTTACCGAAAGGAGCAAGTACTATGAAAACTCAATTATGTGTTAGATGCGGGGAGCTCGTGCCGCAAGGCTGCTGCACCTGTGGCGACAAGCAAGAGCTTCGCCCCCTCCCCAGATACTCACCTGATCTAGTCGAAGTCATTGCCGATGCGCTTGGCAAAATGCTCTTGTGGCACGATGCGGTGCGACACAATGCGCCGCTTGTACCCAGCCCAAATTACATTGAGGACGTCAGGGCAGCATACAATGCCTGGGTGGAGAGATAAAGATGTGTGAAATCTGTGAACAAAGCCCCGCCGCTTACCGGTGTGAAGACTGTAGGGCGTTCATCTGTCAGTGGTGTGTAGTGTGGGATGGCGATCAGCCTTTTTGTCCCCGCTGCCACTGCAACGTAAAGGAGGTAACGTGACCAAGCCCATCAACCCCGATCTTATCCTGGCACTACTGGCACTGGCTAAGACCAGTGAGATTGACTGTGACGACTGCCCACTAGCCGATAACCTATGCTTCAGCGATGAGAGTAATTTCATCGCTGCCTGTGACTGGGCCATCACAAAAGCAGACGAGTGGCTGGGCAACACCCCCGCCCCGGCCACCACCAGTCCTGAGGACTACGAGGACGCCCCCTGCCCCGACGGGCATAATTGCCCCCTGCCAGAGTATACCCACCTCATCGGCTTCACCTACCCCGACACCCGGGGCCGCACCGTCACGGTCCTGGACGTGGACACCAATAGCCGTGCCTTGCTGGAACGAGACGGCCAGCAGTGGGGATGCGAGGCCCACTATCTAGGAGACAAGCATGTTTAACGACCCTCCCGCTATCCAAATCCAGAACGACATAGCCCGGGCCCGCGCTGCCACCCGAAAGATCTATGACCTCATTGCCTGGTTGCGTTCGCTCTACCCTCAGCAAAACGAGGCAGAGGTGCTGAGGCTGCAAATCTACCAATTGCAAGAGCAATTAGCGATGCTGGAGGCGGCATGACGAAAAAGTCCAACATCCTCATCCTACTCATAATTCTCAGCCTGATGCTGCTCGGCTGCAGCATGGTCCAGGTGGTCCAGAAGGTGGCCGAGCCGATTGACCAGGGAGGTTGCAGGGTAGATTGTCGCAAGTGCGAGTTCTCCCATTACGATTATTACAGCCACCACTGCTATTGCAGTTGTGATGGGATAGAAATTCAACTCTATTGAAAGGAGGAGAAATGACTATCGTAGCCTACACGCCAACGATGAAGCAATTCCTAGGGCATCTGTTTGAGCCACAGCCACAACCGCGGCCGCGGATACGCAGAGGGACGAAGAGGCAGCGCGCCGCAAGGGTCTTCCGTTTTCACATCATCCATCGCCAGACCGCGGGGCATTGCGGTCCTGGGCGAAGGCACAAGAGGGGGTGAGGAGAATGGGGCCGAAGCCGGCGAATTATCCAGGACGACCTGGGGGAAGTTCGGTGCCGCGACCAGGCGGAAGTCCTGGAAGTGGTACAGGTAGCCAGCCCGGACATCCACACTAACGGAAGAGCCCGCCTTGACCTCTCTCGGCGGGTTCCAAAACTGAAGGGAGGTGAACTGAATGGCAAAACTAACCTTGCAGCAACTTGCAAAGATTGCTGCTGAAGCAAGGCGAGATGCTAAATTCCTGCGGCAATCAGCAGGAAGTCCCAAGGGTATGTCAACGTACATGCCCGAGTGGATTGAAGAAGCCGAGCAACTGGAAGCAATCGCCAAGGAAGCCAAGAAGGGAATACTCAAACGATTACGAGGAGATTAGAAAGGGGACATAAACTATGGCAAAGCTAAAGCTACGTAGATTCAAAAACCACCTATCATTGAGCCAGAACCGCAAGCGGAGACCGTACTTCCCGCGCCTGCCGAATCCCGTCCGGGCGCCGGAGCCGTTGAAAGAAGAGAAGTAGAGATGAAAGACACCGAGATCAACCGACGGCGTTTAGATGCACACCCTGAAGACATCGCCGCCCTCACCGCCAGTTTGGAACATGACAGGGCAATTGCGGAGGTGGAGTTTCGCCTTACTGCCCAAGAGCGAGCCACCCTTGCTGCCCGCCTCGACGAGCTGGAGCGGCTCGTCGAGAAGAATTACAAGCACCTGCGTGGGGGCACGATAGAGTTCGACGACAAGGTCAACGTGCTAGATCAGCGGCTGGCGGAGCTGACGAAGCTAGTCGAAGCACTGCCGCTGTGGGGTGCCTACGAGCACGTGAATGACCTGGAGCGGCGGCTGGCGGAGCTAGAGCGACACGACCAGGAATTCCACAATGACCCGCTCGAAGACGAAATCCCATTCTAAAAAGGAGAATCATGAGCGAATCAGGCTATCAGCCAAACCTCTGCCACCTTTATTGGCACCAATTAGCCCGTGTCTATGGTGTCGCCTGCGCCGAGGCCAGTATCGTCGAGCAGCACAACGGCAGCTATCTCATCAACGTATCTGTCGAGGGACCCGAGGGCTACGAACTGCGCGGCCTCGCCCAGCCCCATACCGAAGCCCAAGTCCAAAGGATGATCGATATCCTCTCCCAACGGAGGCCAAAGGAGTAACCTCATGAACACCCAAGACCAACGCCTACAAAACAAGCGTACCGTCCGCACCCAGGTCTGCGAGGAGTGCTGGGGCCGCCTGGTGGAGAAGCATTTCGATGGCCAGGAAGTCGTGGTTTGCGCCGCCGATCCCAACCATCAAGGCTTCATCAGCGAGGTCAAAGCCATCTATCTGAAGAGACAACAGCGCCTCCAGGCGATGGAGGTGTTGAGCAACTACCCGCAATTGAATCCATCGCCTCTCCAAGAGACGGTCCGGGAGAGTAGAGATTCGCTATTTCCGTGACTTGTCCTGAGCCCAAAGGAAAAGATACCCATCTTTTAGAGCCAAAATATCGAAAGGAGGAACCACCATGCCCGTCAAAGATAAACCCATAGGACCACTTTTCACCCGCCTGGGCATCATCCGCCTGGGCGATCCCAAGAAATCGAACGCGCCCGGCAAAGCCACCCCACATTTCCAACTCAGAGACGCACCCGAACTCGTCCAGTGGTATGGCAAACAGCCCACCGAGCTCAGCGTCTTCTTCCCCTTCAACGACGTGGACAGGAATGTAGACGACTACTACCGTCTCTACAGCGCCGGCTCCATCCAATGCCGAGGCAACGGGGAAACCATGGACGTCTGCGTCAAGGACGCACACTTCGTCGTCTCGGGAGGCGTCTGTGCCAAAGCCTTCTCTGAGAATGGAGAGGAATTCAAGCCGGGAGACATCGTGCGCTGTGGCGGACCAGGCGAAGCCGGCCTGTATCCCAAATGCACCAAGTGCGAGATAGTCTCGTACCCGAAGGTGATGATCCAAGAGGCTATGGAGGCCGGGCATTTCGGCTACTACCAAATCGGATCCGGCTCCACTTCCAAGCATGGTAGGGCAAACATCAGGGGCGCCTTGGAGGCCGCGAGAGAATTCGTCCGTTTCCTCACCGGAAGGCCGGCCCTGGCTGGAATCCCCATGATCCTGTCGCTGCAGGTCGAAAGCATCTCCACCCCCATGAAGGACAAAGACACCGGGAAGGAGTACAGGGCGCATTTGCCGAAGCCCATCCTCCACCTGGTCCCCCACCCGGATTGGGTCAAGGCACAGACCAGCGCCATGTTGGAATCAGCTTACCAGCCCCTCGCCAGGCTACCAGGTCCAGCGGCTCAGCTTCCCCCGCCCCCACAGGAGCCAACCATGTACCAGGTACAAAATGCCTACTCCCGCTCCGGCCAGGACGAGATCGAGGAAGGTGAGTTCACTGAAGAAGGCTCCGCGCCAGGTGAGCCCCCAGAAGCCCCCATTGTGGGCGTTCCAGGCAATGGCCCGGGCGCCGACGCGCTTGACCTGTCTGCCATCAAGACCTCGGGCGACTGCTGGCGCAAGGTGCTCGAAGACCTCAAACTCTACAAGTCAAAAGCCGTCGAGATCGCCGGCCTGACCGATGAGCAGCTCGCCACGCTCCACCCCGCCGACGTCTACGCCAAGGTCTGGATGGCCATCCAGGCCCAAGAGGCGCCGGCCAA
>JBDRIA010000042.1:0-6927 GCA_043816345.1 Chloroflexota bacterium | reverse complement strand
AGTTTGCCAGGCTCTACTGCCCCAACAACGGAAGGAATAGCGTGCCACCCAGCCTCTTGGCCCTTCCGTCCGAGGAAGGGCTGGCCACAGCGCTTCTACTACAAGCCCACGACAAGGTCTCTGACGAAGAGGGCCAAGCTGGGGGCCGACTTTGACATCCGTTGGAAGGTGGCCCTGGGCATCGCGGTAGCCTCTGCCCACACCCCGGCCTGTCCGCCAACCGTATCATAGACCGGCACATCGATGCCTTTAATCCTTGCACAGCCTGACGCCCCCTGCCTGTGGGCCGTCTCAAGCTGTGGGAGATGACGGCTATGTCCACCGCCTCCCTGGGAGTTCTCCTGTTCGCCGCCGCTCTGGGGACCGCCTCAATGGAACCTTTTCTGCCCTCCTTGCGTCTTTATATGTGAGACGAGAACGCAAGGAGGGCACGACGATGAAGAGAATGCTGTTGGCTCTTTTGACGATGACGATGCTGCTTGGCCTGGCAGGTTGCGGCGAAGAGGAGTTGAAGACAGTACTGGCGCAATCGGAGAAGGAGAGAGTGGCTTCACCCCAAGTCGCCACTTCAGACATAACTGATCTGGTCGAGGGTAACAGTGTTTTTGCCTTCGACCTCTACCAGGCGCTCAGGGAAAAGGAGGGGAACCTGTTCTACTCTCCCTACAGCATCTCCTTAGCGCTGGCAATGACCTACGCTGGCGCTCGCGGCGAAACAGAACGGCAAATGGCGCAGACACTTCGCTTCACCCTCCCTCCAGATAGTCTGCATCCCGCATTCAACAGTCTGGACCTTGAACTCGCTGCTCGCGGCGAAGGCGCCGAGGGCAAAGACGAAGAGGGTTTCCGACTGAACATAGTCAATGCAATCTGGGGGCAAAAGGGCTACAAGTTCCTGGCAGATTTCCTTGACGTCCTAGCGGAGAACTACGGAGCGGGCCTGAGGCTCCTCGATTTCGTGAAGGCACCAGAAGAGTCCCGCATTACGATCAACGATTGGGTCAGCGATCAGACGGAGGGCAGGATTGAAGACCTGATTCCCCAGGACGCCATCGACGCATTGACGCGGCTAGTCCTCACCAACGCCATTTACTTCAATGCGGCATGGCTGAATCCATTCAGCGAGGACATGACGCACGACGGCACTTTCCATCTGCTTGACGGCGGCGAGGTCATCGTGCCAATGATGAGGCAAACCGAGTCCTTGGGTTATGCAGAAGGCGAAGGGTATCAGGCGGTGGAACTGCTATACGACGGCCGCGAACTATCGATGGTGATCTTGTTTCCTGAGACGGGTCAGTTTGAGGCGTTTGGAAGCTCTCTGGACGCTCACCGCGTGGATGCCATCATGAAGGACGTTGAGTCCAGGCAAGTTGATTTGACCATGCCGAAATTCGAATTTGAATCGGCCTTCAGCCTGGCCGAAACCCTGGCTGCGATGGGCATGCCGGTTGCCTTTACCTCAGCGGCGGACTTCTCAGGGATGACCGGTAACCGGGAGCTGGCCATCGCAGAGATCCTACACAAGGCGTTCGTCTCTGTGGATGAGGCAGGCACAGAGGCTGCGGCTGCTACCGCAGTACTGATGCCATTGGCAATGCCACCGGGGGAACCGGTTGAGGTGGCAGTGGACCGTCCGTTTGTGTTCTTGATCCGTGACATCGAGACAGGCGCCATTCTGTTTACTGGGCGTGTAGAAAACCCGAGTGCATAGTCCGCGGGCAGGACCCAGCGCTTTTGCCCTGGTTGCTCTAGTTGCTGCCTAGGTTGCCAAAGAGGCACTACGGGAAAGTGGAAAGTCTGTCATCGCGATTCACCCAGATTTCATAACATAAGATACCGGCCATAAGGGCAAATTGACAGGAATGGAACAAGCTGGCATCATTCTTGAAGATTTCATAGACTGAACTTCATATTCTCCAAAGGGAGGACTCTGACATGGATGGATATGCGGGCAAGTTCCTCCGGGTGGACCTGACCAACGAGGAGGTAAGGGACGAGGTCTTCGACGAGGCTACTATAAGGGCCTGTTTGGGAGGGACGGGCATCGGGGTGAAGATCCTTTACGACGAGGTTCCACCGGGAACCGAGTGGAACGACCCCGAGAACCGTCTGACCCTTGCTTCGGGCCCTCTGGGAGGTAGCGCTATACCCGGGTCGGGCACCTTCTCCGTGGTGACCAAGGGCCCTCTCACCAACGGGGCGGCGGTGACCCAGGCCAATGGTTTCTTCGGTGCCTACCTGCGGTTCTGTGGCTACGACGGTGTCATCGTACAGGGGGCCGCCAACCGATGGCTCTACGTGCATGTCACCGAGAACGGCGTCGAACTCAGGGACGCCAGCCACCTTGTGGGAAAGGATACCTGGGAGACCGACGACCTCATCAAGCAGGAGTTGGGGCGGCGTGAGAAGGCCATGAGCATCGCCTGCATTGGGCCCGCGGGGGAGAATCTGGTGAAGCTGGCCGCCGTCTGCTCGGACAAGGGGCACGTGGCAGGACACAACGGGCCCGGTGCCGTGATGGGTTCGAAGAAGCTGAAGGCCATTGCAGTGGATCGGGGCAGAGGGCGGCCTTCCTTCAAGGACAGCAGACGTCTCAGGGTGATAGGGCGTGAGATGATGGAGGTACTGAGGGACAATCCAGGTCCCATTCAGCTCTACCACTGGGGGACTCTACCGGGTCTAACCAATGCCGCTGCCGGGGATACCCTCCCGGTGAAGAACTACACCAGTAACACATTCGATATCTCTCCAGAGGACCTGGGGAAATTCGGGCATGAGCATATCCGGGCGAACTTCGAGCCCAAGCCGGATCCTTGCTGGGCCTGCCAGACCCATCACTGCCACAAGATGACCATCCCGGAGGGGCCCTACAAAGGGGAGGAGGTAGAGGAACAGGAGTACGAGGGATATGTTGCATGGGGGCCTACCACCGGGCAGACGGACGTGAACGCTGCCACAGTCCTCTCCAACGACGTTGATCGCTGGGGCATGGACACTAACGAGATGGGCTATCTCATGGGCATGGTGATGGAGTGCTACGACAAGGGCATCATCAACCGGGAGGACACCGACGGTCTGGAGATGACCTGGGGGAACGCGGATGCCACCCGAGCGATGCTGCGGAAGATTGCCTTTCGGGAAGGGTTTGGCAACGTGCTGGCCGAGGGTATCATGCGAGCGGCGCAGCTCATCGGTGGGGATGCCCCCAACATGGGGGTGCACACCATGAAGGGCAATTCCGTTCGCGGCCACGATCATCGCCTGTACTGGCTTGAACTCTTCGATAACAGCGTCTCCAACATGGGCACCATAGAGACCCACCGGAATGCACCCAGGGACCAGTACGGCCTACCCGCCGAGTTCAATACCTTCGACCCCGATATGGTGGTCGAATTCACGGTCAAGGCCAAGGCGGCAAGACCCTTCGACGACTGCCTGGGGGTGTGTACCTTCATCCTCAGGATGGACACACAAACTGACGTGGAGGCGGTAAAGGCGGCCACGGGTTGGGATGACTTCACCTTTGAAGAAGCCAAGGCCGTGGGCGTGAGGGCAGTCAATAGGCTCAGGGCCTTCAATCTGAGGCATGGCATCGGCCCGGAGAAGGATAGGCCATCTCCCAGGTATGGCTCCACCCCTGACCACGGGCCTGCCAAAGGGGTAGGCATCATGCCCCATTTGGACAAGATGGTGCACGACTACTATGAGCAGATGGGTTGGGACCGGGAGACCAGCAAACCTCTACCCGAGACCCTGCGGGCTCTGGGCCTGGAGCAGGTCGCTGCCGACCTGTGGGAGTAAGACAGCCCGTGAACGGTGCATGCCTTCGGGGCGTGAGCGCACCATAAGCCGATTCTATGACCTTGAGTTGATCGATGAAGCTGAGGAGAGGATAACAAGCACCTTGGGACGGCAGTTTCTCCGTGAATGGCGGGTAAGGTCAGAGGGCGCCTTTGCTTTGGCCAAAGAGTTGCACGGCTTGAGGCGTACCCGGTTTGTGGGCAGACGCAAAGTGCAGATTCAACTCTGGCTGACAGATGCGGCGATGAA
This sequence comes from Chloroflexota bacterium, assembly GCA_043816345.1. Lineage (GTDB taxonomy): Bacteria > Chloroflexota > Dehalococcoidia > Lucifugimonadales > UBA2985 > JBDRIA01. The sequence goes on along the minus strand of JBDRIA010000042.1, from coordinate 2,874 downwards.
CCCTGCCCAAGGAAGGGTGAACATCAAGAAATCGGTAAGGATGCTAAGGCGGTTACCCCCGACAGCAGCCCGAGCTACTGTCGGGGGAGTTCTCTCCTCTGACCCTGGTCGCCTACTTATGTTGCTCAGAAAGGCCACCGCTTCAGTCCATCACTCCTGATTCCATCTGCACGCCACTCAGGCAACAGCCCCGGCTGACGGATTACAAATCTTGATGGCTTTCTGCGAAATGTAGGCCATTCCAAATAGACGCGCTTGAAGTTGTATATTCCTAGCCTCAGGGAGATCAAGAATGACTCAGGATAGTGGTATTGCTCCGATGAAGGACGGCACGGTCTACAGCAGGAGGAGGAACTTCTGCCCGTTTTCTACATCTGCTTTGGAGTCATACGCTGGTATTGTGGGCGAGGAGAGAATAGAGCGATTGCAGAAAGTAGCCGAGCAGTTGAAAGGCGTAAAGCTACTGGAGATCAACGCAACAGCCCAGGGCGGAGGCGTAGCCGAGATGCTCTATAGCTCCATCCCGTTCCTGAACTCGCTGGGAATCGAGGCCGAATGGAAGATTGTTCATGGAAACGAGGAGTACTTTGAAGTTACAAAACAACTGCATAACCTGCTGCAGGGCGGGAAAGGCTCCTTAACCTCCGCAATGGAGCAGACGTACTTTCGGGCGCTTGAGGACTGTGCCAGGAACAATCTGATAGACTACAGTCCTGATGTGGTGATAGTCAATGATCCGCAGCCACTGGGCTTAGTCCATTATCTCAAGGAACCGAGTGAGACCTGGCTATGGAGATGTCACATAGATATCGAAGAGACGGCTCTGAGGGCCAACCCCAGGCTATGGGACTTCGCTACCACGTGGGTTGGCCACTATGACGCTGGTATATTCTCGGCGGCTCACTACGTTGTTTCGCGCTGGCCAATACCGAAGTTCATAATCCCTCCATTCATCGATCCCCTATCCGACAAGAATAGAGACCTTAGTCAGGAAGAAGTGGATAGAGTCTTGGCAAAGTATCATATAGACCCCGATATTCCTATTGTCGCTCAAGTCGGGAGATTTGACCCCTGGAAAGGATTGGACAGGACTATTGCTACGTATCGTCAGGTGAGAAAGGAAACCAGGTGTCAGCTCGTCTTGGCCGGTAGCATCGCTGCCGACGATCCAGAAGGAGAGCGGGTTCTGGCCGATGTTTATGACAAGACAAGGGACGACGAAAGTATCCACGTCCTCAAGTTGTCGCTTGCCGATCGTCTGGAGAACTATGTGGAGGTAAATGCGCTCCAGAGGGCTGCAAAAGTGATAATGCAGCCATCAACCAGAGAGGGCTTCGGACTTGTGATTACCGAGGCCTTGTGGAAAGGCAAACCCGTGATAGCTGCCGATGTGGGAGCTATCCCTCTGCAAATCAGAAACGGCGACACCGGCTTCTTTTATCAGACGCCTCAGAAGACCGCAAACAGGGTGACTTACCTGTTGAATAACCCGTCGGCTGCCGAGCTAGTAGGTGAACGAGGCAGAAACTATGTGCAGGAGCACTTTCTCCTTCCCGACCGAATGGCCGATTATCTTATGGCCATTGACATGGCAATCAACACAGCCTGGAAGAAGAGCGTTGCTACTGACTGCATCATAAGCTTTCACCCGTGGTTCAAGCTGGGCAAACGGAGATGAAGCAGGGAGAATCTCCCGAGATGAGTTCCAGCGTGCCTTGTTCCACATCACGGTGCGAGGCATACGTAAGGGATCCGCAGCTCAAAGCTGGCAGAGTACCACCACAAGACCACCTCCCTCGACTACTACAACCACCGTCGCTACCACATGGCCTTAGGCAACATCACCCCGGCAGATGTCCTCCAGGGCAAGCGAGCACTGATCCTACAGCGAAGAAAGGAGGCGCAGGCACTAGTATTGGCCCGCCAATTCCTATGGCGCTGGGCCCAGATAAGGAAGGCTGGCGGGATTCTTCACTCCAACCAGCCCAGGATCAAGTGACGTTGGACTAGCTCCTATCCTCCCTCAATAGGGGTGACAAAGGTCAAATTATCACCATCACTAAGCTTACTCTCCAGTCCGCTTACCATCTCTAGAACACGACCGTTATGGAAGATAGCTACCCTACCAGTTAGTTTCTGGGCATTGACGTCAAAAACTATCTTTCCGAAGCGTTGGTATCTAGCACAGAGTCGGTTAAGGAGATCTCTAACCGACATGCCACTCTCGGCATCCTGGTCGGAGATATCTTCTTCACTTGTTGCTTCGATACCTAACGTTTCGGCCAACCATGGTAGAGCATCCAGATGCACCTTACCCATTCTTGCTGTTGACACACTCCTTATTATTATCTGGGCTCCCACTCAGGCAGGAACAATACTCCCTTGCACTCTGGCGTGCTCCACAGTATGTGACAAGAAGGAATCTAACCTATCACATTCATGGGGTCCAACACCGGGATCACGAAGTCCAGTCCGAGCCGTTTCATCTCTTCTCTGGGAGGCAGCCCTGCCTCAGTCAGCTTTAGCTCCACTTCGTAGTGTCTCCTCTTCTCCCCCTCATACTCTTCTCTGTCCCACACCCACACCGTTCCATACTTGTCGGTGATTGGCTCGTCAAAGGCTCGTGGCGGCAACACGTCATCTTTTGACGGATGGTATCCTTCCCTGAGACTGATGCACCTGTTGAAGTAGTAGTCTCTCAGCTTTATGTCGTTGATGTCCTCTGCCGTCAGCTCCCATCCGCAAACGGCGTTCAGGAATACTCTGATGGCTTCCTCTGCGGAGCCCCATATCTCGGTAAAGGGGCCCATGACAAAATTGCAGGTTGTTGCTGCCTCCGCCAGAGCTTGCAGCAGCCCTGACCCCATACGTGCT
>JBDRIA010000041.1:0-5451 GCA_043816345.1 Chloroflexota bacterium | reverse complement strand
GCCCTCCTGGACCGATTTACCCACCACTGTCACATCCTGGAGTTCAACGGTGACAGCTATCGCTTCAAGGAAAGCCTGAGAGAAAAGGAGGCCAGGCTGTAAAGCGGCACTGCTTACAACAATATGCTCAAGATCCGGTCTATCGCTCCTGCATCGAACTCCTCTGGGTCAAAGTCATCGCCTGCCCACTCCAGCATGCTCAGATGCTCTTCGTGCTCAGGGTCAGATACTGCTTCTAGGAAGTACTCGTATCCGCTAGGCCCACCGCAGTCCTCTGGCGGGCACGCCCTAGCTCCTCCGGTACACCGTGGCCTTCCCTCCGCCGCACCCTCTACGATCCTCTGTACCGTGATCTCATGCATCCAGCTGTCACCAAGGTCATATTCGTAGCTGAAAGAGGATGTCCTGCTGGTTACCTCCTTCAGAGTTGTCGTTCTGGCATCCGCCACCGGTAGATCCCACTCCGAGTTCGGTTCCCCGTAGAGTCTACCGTCAATCTGGAAGAGGTAGAGGTGCGCGCTCTCCCAGCCCATAACCACCTGGAGCACCTGGTGCAGCTGATCCAGAGTGAGATTCCCTGGCACCTCCAGGATCCGCCATATCGGAGGTCTTATCTCCCTGAGGACCACCCTCAGCTCGTATTGCAACCTGGCCTCCTAATTCCTCGATGCTCTCGCCTCACGTCTTCGCTGCTAGGCTTTGTATTGTACGCCTCCCAAACTCCGAAGGCGACCTCCCCATTGATTCCTATATGGAAGTCAAGGCCGAGCGAGGGCGAGATGGCGAGGCACCTCCTGCTGAGGGTCGTAGGGCCTTCCTGTTTTCAGGATGGCGTAGATGACTGAGAGGAGCTTGCGCCCCACAGCGACGAGGGTGTGCATCTTCTTCTTGCCGGCGGCGGTGCGTCGCTGAAAGTAGTCCCGATATGCAGGGACCGACCGGATGGCCTGAATAGCGAGCATCCACACCATCCGGCGTACATAGGGGTTACCTGCATGGCTCATGCGTGGGTGCTCCAGGCGGAAGCTCCCGCTCTGGACGGTCTGAGGACACCAGCCGAAGTGCGAGAGGAACTGTTTGAGGGTGGCAAACAGGTGGACCTCCTCGATTTCCGCCAGGAGGGTGGCGAGGGACTGGACGTTGCCCACGGGGAAGTCTGACGGGTCGTAAGGGAGCTGGCGGAACAGCTCCTCAATGGTGTCCTCCACCCGCTGCACCTGGGCATTGAGGGCGATGATGGCTTGGGCAAGGAGTTCCACTTTGAGGGACAGGGACCGCTGGCGGCGCAGCAGCCCCACCGTAGTCCGGGCCGCCGCGAGAATGGCCTGCGCCTGAGGTCCTCGCAAGCGGCCATGGCTCTTCTGGATCAACAAGGCCGTGAGGTCATTGGCCCCAGCCGCCACCATGGTCTGGGGAGTGGGGAAGGCTACCAGCATGGCCAGGGCCGTGGGGGTGTCCAGGGCAGCGAGGTGGTTGCTCAGTTCGGGGAAGGCAGTAGTGAGAGCCTCGTGGAGGCGGTTCACCTGACGGGTCCGATCCTGGAGCAATTCAACCCGGAACCGGGTCAACTCTCGCAGGTTCTCTAGTAGCGGATCTCCCAAGCTCAGGAGCTTGTGGGTACCCATCCCCAGGAACGCTGCCAGGGAGCGGGCATCCACCCGGTCCGTCTTGGCCTTCTTTCCCTGGGCCCTGCGGAACTGCTTGGCCTGATAGGGGTTCACTTGCACCACAGCATAGCCCTGCTCTAGGACGAAGACGCTGAGAGTCTCGGCGTAAGGCCCGCTGGCCTCCACACCGACTAGGAACTCCTCCCTGGGACCATGTAGCTTCAGGCGGGTGAGAAACCTCTCGAACCCCTGCCGGTCCACGGAGATGGAGAAGGGTTGCGAGAAGGTATCCTCCACGGTGTCGTACACACAGACGGTGTGTCGCCGTTTGCCCACATCGATACCAACATGATAACGTGCCATAGCTTCCCCTTTCTGTAGGGCGTCATCTCACACACCGGGAAGTGGCCCCACCCGCCACCATGCACGCCTAGATCAGGAGACTCCGGCAACGGAGCTACCGTATTCCTCATCAGGGGTCAGGCGGGAGCCCCATTCAAGTTCCAGGGGTACTGCGTCCCCAGCCAAAAGGTCGAGGTCTCCCGGTATCCGTTCAACACCCAGTTCACTATACGTGCCCAAAGGCCAGGAAGGGCAAGTATCACCACCTGCGGAGGGAAAGTCATTAGCCCGATTATTGGGAGAAAGCCGTCAAGAGCTTTGCATCCTCTCCCGTGGGACTAGCTGCGATCCATTGGGACGCTGATGGGGTCCACCTCCGGCGATAAACCAGAGGAGAATGTGATCCTGCGTTTTGCCCTTGGACCCGTTTCAGGCAGGAGCCAGGCCGCAATGACTGCGGTGACAGGGAGTATCGCCAACGTAGACATACTGGGCACATACGACCCTAGCATGTCGGTAGTTATCCCCACAAGCAAGGGGGCGACAATGGTGGATAAGTTGCCGAAGGTCAGGGCGGCAGCGGTGATCATGCCTACCTTATCAGAGGAAACTCCTGGCAGTTCCATCGCGGTGGTGAGCACGGTAGGCAGAAACAGCCAGAATGAGATTCCCATGAGGAGGATGGCCGCAATGATTACAGCAGTGTTATCGAAGTAGAAGGCCCCAAAGGCGCTCAAAGGGAATAGAAGGCCTGAGGCTAGCATCAGTGGTCTGCGCAGCCCCAAGCGAGCGAGGAGGAATCCGGAGAGAATGTTCACCAAAACCCCCATAAGGGGAGGGATAGCTAGGAGCGAGTTCCCTCGCTGGAGGGGCATATCGAATTCCTCGTTGTAGTAGGTGGGTAGCCAGGAGCTGTAGCCGATGAACATGGCGAAGGGGCCCACGAGTGCGAGGGACAGCAAGAGGGTGTTCCTATTCTTGAGAGATCCCAGGACCGCCATCATGGGCGATGTCCCTATTGGGGCTGCTCCGGGAGGGGGAGTGCGTCCTAATAGGAGCCAAGCAGTGGCTCCCACGAAGGCGAAGAGCCCATAGATCGTGAATACCATGCGCCATTCGAGTGCGTCGGCCAGAGGCACGCTGAGGAACATGGCCGTTGCAACCCCGGTGCCCTGCCCGGCGAGAAAGAGGGCATTCAAGATGGGACGCTCGTTGGGCCTGAACCACTGGACGATGACAGTGGCGGTAGCGGGTAGGAGGATGCCTCCTCCGATTCCAAAGGCTACTCTAAGGGGCAAGAGGGCTGCAAAGTTGGATGTTATCGTAACGAATACTCCGGCAGCCATGAGGTAGCCACTAATTATGATGGCTTTCTTTGTACCTAGCTTGGCGGCGATTAGGCCACCGGGTATGAGGAAGATGGTGAAAGCCAGGAACGCCAGAACCATGATGAGGCTAACAATTCCTCTACTCAGGACGTAGTCGTCCCTAATGAGAGGGAATAAGGGAACGGGGGCGAAAAGATTTAGTCCAATGGCAACGTGAAGGGGTAGGAGGGCTGCCCCGATAACCCAGCGATACTGGCTAGCCTCTTGATGCTGTATAGCAATCTCATCCGAATTATCCGCGGTCATTCGTTTACGCCCCCAATATCTCCCTATGCCTCAACGCCCTCTCTATCGATGGCTGCATCTTCATGTCACGAGACTCACCGATGGCGAAGTCCAAGTGCTCCATGGCCTCAGTCCTCTCGTCCGAATAGTGCTCCAGCAGCAGCTCGGTGAGCTGGAGGTGGTTCAGTGTCCCTGGCATTTTACACTAGCTTATGCCCTCGGCAGTCTCGATTCTCAGCCTCTTCGCTTCCTCGACTATGCTCGGTAGTATCTCTCCGGTCTGCCCCTGGATAATGTAGTCAGAAACCCCGTCGAGGGTCAGGGGCGTCGGCTCAGCGTTCACCTCGATAATTATCGTTGCCGGAACCTTTTCGACCGCGTATATGCCCGTCGGAGTTGACCTCTCTACCTCCATCTGCTTCTGCCGGGCGATCCTTGGCAACTGGGCGAAAGGGTAGACCACAGCCGAGGTCCCACAGATTATCATCAGGTCGCACTTCCAGGCCTCCTCCAGGCTTCGGCGGGCGACGTAGCTGGGGATGGGCTCCCCGAAGCCGACGCCATCGGTCTTCACCAGCCCCCGGCAATCAGGGCAATGGGGAGGCAGCTCGTCCTCCTGAAGCAGCCTCTCCAGATCAAACTCCTCTCGACGGAACCGCATCCCGCAGGAGATGCACCTCAGCTTTGCCGTGCTGCCGTGGTACTCCAGCAGGTTCTGGGTGCCGGCCCTTTCGTGAAGCGCGTCCACGTTCTGGGTGATGACGCACTTGAGGATCCCAAGCCTCTCCAGCTCCACCAGGGCGTGGTGGCCGGCATTGGGCACGGCCCTCCCCATGTCTCCCAACGCGCTGCTGGAGGCCATTCTCTCGTGCCACCATCCCTTGGGGTCTTCCTGGAACCTCTGGTAGCTTAGGTATGCCCTCCTCTCGGCCTCCGGGTTTTTGGTCCAGACCCCCTGGGGTCCCCGGAAGTCCGGAATGCCCGACTCCGTGGAGATACCGGCCCCCGTCAGGGCAATGGCATACTTGGAGCTTACCAGGTCTCGCGCGGCTCTCTCGATCAGTTGCTCCATGGCACTACTCCCTACCTTTCCTGCTGCAAATGTACCCTGGAATGTGGCGGTGTTCAAGGGTTGGACGGGATAGCTGTGGTGCCTCAGTCTGTGGTGCATTGAATAATCTGCCAGACTAAGGCAACGAGAACGATTCGGAGCACTGCATGTTCTCCTTCCAAGACTCCTCCAGCCCCAGGGTATTGCCCCACGATTCCAGCGGTGTGTTGGGTGTCAGCATAGACCCTTCCAGATCGGCATAGTGTATCTCACTCACGCCATACGAAGATCAAAACTGCGAAGTAGCATCGTCGGGGATTGAAAAAGGCCAGAAGCAGATGATCTGACAAGCTAGTCCAGGATCTGATGGCATTCCTCAGGTTCGGCGTTATCCGCCAAAGCTATCCGAGCGCCCGCCAAGTGCGGGCTAGTTTCCTAATAAAGGAAAGCCCATGCCGTTTATGTGGGAAAACATTGTTAAGGGCTCTCTGAAAAACAGGGTGCCATTATGATGGCCGGTTGGTAGAATGGGTGCATGAATCAACCAAGTTTTCTCGCCATTTCCCATCAGAAGAAGCTCCGTTGCGAGCGGTTCCTGGACGAGATGGAGTCCATCATCCCTTGGGATGCGTTTCTTGCAAGGATCCTTTCCCTGTACCCTGCCCAAGCAACTGGCAGGAAACGGACAGATGCGCTCTTGCTCCTCAAAATACACTTCTTGCAGCAGTGGTACAACCTGAGCGATCCAGGAGCGGAGGAGGCCATTTATGACCGCAACTCGTTCCAGAAATTCCTGGGCATTGACCTGCTGGCAGATACCGTACCGGATGAAACAACG
>JBDRIA010000040.1:0-51471 GCA_043816345.1 Chloroflexota bacterium | reverse complement strand
CGGTTTATGAGACGGGGGTTGGGCGCTGCCCAGAGTGAGTGGTCACTGGTAGGGATGACCCACAACCTCCTCAAGCTATGGCGAAGTGGCCAAGCCACATGGGGGTGGGCCAAGGCACGTTGGAACTAGGCGTGGTAGACGACCTGCCGGGGGAGTGATAACCAGGCGTGTGGGAACCACGGAGTCAGCTTGGCTAAGGAAATGACCTTGCAACGGTAGCACCGAGTAAGTCTGTGCTTTACGAGACAAGTTCAAAACGGCGTTTTGAAGCTAAGTTTACGGGCATGGGGGGTATCCGTCAAAGGCCGTTGGCCACACGCTCCCGCCTCTGGAAATCGCCAGGGAGACCTCCCGCGGCACGAGCTTCTATAGTAGAATGCCCTCAATCAAGGTATGTCCACTCCGAGGAGCAAGGTCTTTTATGTGCCTGCAACTCCTTATCAAGGCTTATCATTATCTGCGCATCGCATGCATATGTAAGTTGCTAGCAGATGTACGACAGTATACGGATACGGTAAGAGAAAATTGATACCCCTCAAGCTTTCGGTCAAGAACTTCCTGTCTTACCGGGACAACGCCCCCACCCTGAACCTGGAGGGGGTGCACGTGGCCTGCCTATGCGGCGATAACGGCCACGGCAAGTCGGCTCTCCTGGACGCCATAACCTGGGCGCTCTGGGGCACCGCCCGGGCCAGAGTGCAGGAGGAACTGGTCTTCCAGGGAGAAAACGAGATGAGGGTGGACCTGGAGTTCCGGGCCAGCGATGGTCGGTACAGGGTGGCCCGGAGGTTTGCCCGCGCCGCCAGGGGACGCCTGGGCACCACTTTTCTGGAGCTGTTCCACGCCACGGAAGACGGGTGGGTAATGCCTGAAATCGTAACTTCTGCTAGACGTACAGGGGATTGACGACCTGGAAAGGCCAGTCTATGATGTCGCCATCTCTCTGGGGCTACCCTCGAAGCCTGGGGCCAGCCAAAAAGGGAATCCCAGGCTATTATGCAGCTGACCTGAACAGTTCCACGGCACACGATACGGTCGTCGCCTCCATGATGCTGGCCTGGACAGACCTATCGTCCACAGGCGTTTCTAATCTTCAGGTCACGGAGTAGCAAAATGGCCGCGTTCATCGGGAGCATTCCTGGCATACGGCGAGTCTTCTACGGATGGTGGATCGTAGCCATCGGCGTCATCATCTCCATCCTGAACGGCGGCTTCTACATCTACGGGTTCGGTGTTTACTACGTTCCTCTACTGCGGGAGCTCGGCGCTAGCCGGGCGGCGCTCGGCGGCGTCATCGGCTTGGCCCGGCTGGAGGGCGGCCTCATCGCCCCCGTCGCCGGATGGCTCATCGACCGCTACGGGCCACGCCGGCTGCTCTACTTTGGTATCTTCACCATGGGACTCTGCTTCATTCTCCTGAGCCGCATCACCACGCTGTGGATGCTCTACGTGGTATTCCTGCTCATCTCCACTGCGTCCAGCTTCGGAGGCGGTCGCCCCATCAACGTCGCCGTTGCTAACTGGTTCATCCGCAAGCGATCCCGGGCCCTGGGCATCCTGATAGCCGGCATTGGCCTGGGAGGCAGCACCGTCGTTATCGTGGGCTGGCTCACCGAGACCTTCGGCTGGAGGACCGCTGCCGTCATCGCCGCCTTGGCCTTCTGGTTCATAGGGCTTCCCCTGGTCTCCCTGGTGCACCATCGCCCGGAGCAACGCGGCCTCCATCCCGACGGGATTCCGTTGCCGGTCATCGCCGATGTCCCGGCAACGCCGGGGAGCCGGGAGCCGCTGGAGGTGGAGCTCACGCCGCGTCAGGCACTGAGTTCCCTCTCCTTTTGGCTTCTCGCCGTGACCTTTGCTGCCTGGTCTGTGACCGTCACCGTCGTCTCCGTGTATCAAATCCCCTTCCTCATTGAGGAGATGGGGGCTGGCTCCGTCACGGCAGCCACTCTAACGTCGGTTACCCTCCTGCTCTCGGTCCCGGGACGCGTTATTTTCGGGTGGATCGGAGACCTGGTAAACATCCGTGTGCTGTTCGCCGGAACGCTGCTTGTTCAGGGGATAGGCGTTCTCACCATGTCCCTCATGCCCAGCCTTGAGTGGGCCCCCCTCTACATCGTGTTGCTCGGCCCGGCTTATGGCGGATCGGCTGCCCTGCGGCAGGCCATTGTGGCGCATTTCTACGGGCGCCTTAACTTCGGGACCATCAGTGGCCTGCTGCAGTTCGTAGACTTGCCAGGCACGGTCCTGGGCCCCATCTTCGTAGGGTGGATGGTCGACACCTTCGGAAGCTATCGCCTGGGGATCCAGACGGCAGCCCTGTTTCTGGCGCTGGGCGCGGTAGCCCTTCTCATAGCCCGGCGTCCTCAGATGCCGCTCGTGCAGAGCACGCCGGACCCGCACCCTCCGGTAAGCCCGCAAGACCACTCACAGGATCCCTCGCAGCCGGGACGCTGAGGGCGGCGACCCTAGTTGGGGGTGTAAGGACTTTGGCACTCGTTAGGTCATCGTGAAGGTGGAGCCTTGAGGCGTCTTGGTGACCTCGATGCGCACAGGAAAGGCCTCCTTCAGCTCCTCGATATGGGTGATGACGATGATCTTCTGGAAGTCGTCCTGAATGGCATCGATGGCCTCCACTAGCTTCTCCAGGCCGGAAGCGTCCTGGGTGCCGAACCCCTCGTCAATGAACAGGGTGGGCAAGGGTGCCCCGGAACGGTGGGCCAGGAGCTTGGACAGGGCGATGCGCAGGGCGAAGTTGATGCGGAAGGCCTCCCCACCGCTGTACGTCTCGTAGCTGCGGGTGCCCAGCTCGTCGGAGATTTTGATGTCCAGGGTCTCCCTGGGGTCTCCCCCGCCACGCCTCTCCCGCTGGGTCTCCAGCTTCAGGCTCATGCGGTGGTCGGTGACACGTCCCAGAATGTCGTTGGCCTGGTCTTCCAGCTCCGGAAGGGCCTGCTCAATCAAGAGGGCCTGTATTCCGCCCCTGCCAAAGGCCCCCGATAACTGATCGTACACCCCTTTCTGATGAGCGGCAGTGCCCAGGGCTTCGACTTTTTCCCCGCGCCGAAGCTCCAGATCGCGGCACCGCTCCAGATGGCCCTGCACTACCCCTCGATCTTCGAGAAGGCGCTCCTGGCGTGTCCTGAGGGCAGCCAGATGAGCCTTCTCCTCGTCTTGAGCGTTCAGTACCCCTGACAGTGAAACGAGCGCCTCTTTCAGCGGAGGCATAGATAGCCGCACCTCCTGCAACCGTTGGTGGCTTGCCTGTAGAAGCGACTCCTCGGACTCCAGTGCGCTGGTCAACTGGCCTACCATATCCCCCGCGGCCCTCGCACCCTCCACCGCTTTGAACAGGAGGTCCCGACGTTGCTCCTCCTTCCGACGGACACTGAGAGATTCCGCTTCCTTCTTCGCCAGCTCTTGCTCCAGCCTGGTCCTCTCGGACTCCATCTGGCGGATGGACGCATTGTTCTCCCGATGGCTGCCGGCCTTCTGTCTTCCCTGGGTTTCGTAGCTGGCGGCCAGATGCTGACACCCCTCTTCTCCTAGGTCCTGGCCGCACAGAGGACAGCCGGCCCCGACTCCATCAGGCCCGCTCGCCTCCTGGAGGAGGTCCACTTTCACACGAAGGTCGTCCATCTCCGCTTTCAAAGAGGCATTGACCTCCTTCAGATGGAGCACCCGTGATTGGAGGTCCTGCACATGCTGCCTTTGCTGCTCCATCTCCTGGGAAGGAGCGGCCATCCCTTCCAGGGAGCTGCGTACCTGGGCAAGATCGGCCTCCAGCCTGGGCAACCGCTCTGCATCGGCCCCGATCTCTTCCAGACGCTTTCTCTGCTGTTGTACCCGTGACTCTCGACCAGTCATCTCCTCCAGGACACGCTTTTCCTCCCGTTCCAGTCCTCCCAACTCCTGCTGGAGACTCTGGAGTCGCTGGACTTCTCCCTGAAGACCCTCAAGCCTGGCCTCGCGGCCTTTCATCTCGGTATCCAGAACGTCCAACTCCCCGACTATTGTGTCCAGGCGGACTTGGTACTCCTCTTTGCGGGATAACTCTTGATCGATGTTGCCTATCTCGGCCTCCAACAGTCGCACCGAGGCATCCCTCTCCCGGGCTAGCGCCCTGGCCCTCTCGGCGAGGCGCTCGTACCAGGAGAGGTTAAGCACCTCGCCCAGAAGCTCCTTGCGCTTGGACGGCGTGCTGGTGGTGAACATATCGGCCCGGCCCTGGAGGATGAAGGCGCTGTTGATGAAGGTGTCGTAATCCATGCGAAGCAGGGAGCGGACCGTTGCCTCCGTCTCCCGCACGGAGTTGCCCGAGATGGGCTGGAACCCGTCTTCCGTGGCGTGGAACAGCTCCAGAAAAGTGGTGCCCTGACGTCCCCTGGCGGCGCGGGCAAACCTCCGGGCCACCCTGTACCGGCCATCGCTGGCCTGGAACTCCAGGTCCACCCTCATCTCGCTTTCTCCCTGGAAGACCAGCTCCTCCTGCACCCTGGCCCGGGCAGTGCCCCAGAGTGCCCACGTTATGGCGTCCAGGAGAGCCGACTTGCCGTGGCCGTTATCGCCGCATAGGCAGGCCACGTGTACCCCCTCCAGGTTCAGAGTGGGGGCGTTGTCCCGGTAAGACAGGAAATTTCTCACCGAAAGCTTGAGGGGGATCAATTTTCTCTTACCATATCCGTATACTGTCGTACATTTGCTAGCAACTTACATATGCATGTGATGGGCAGATAATGATAAGCCTTGATAAGGAGTTGCAAGCACACAAAAGACGTGCTATCTGGAGCGGTCAAACTCGTCGGGAATCTTTCTATGGCATTCTACTATAGAAGCTCGTGCCGCGGGAGGTCTCCCTGGCGATTTCAATGGAGGGAGGAGGGCAGCAGTCTGGCATACCAAAAAGAAGAGCACCCGATACGCCGCATCGGGTGCTCTTCAAACTTATGCGAGAGGAATATTGCTGGAGCCCTGTGCCCCGGCTTAACTGGTCACTCCGACCAGACGGGCTTCATTCTACGGAAGCCCAAGAAATGCAGGGCCAAGAGCCCCGTTGGACTGCCTCACCGACCCTTCCATCCACCTCATCTAGACTCTTCTATCCGCCACCACCCAGGTCAGCGAGGCACGAAGAGGGAAAGTGCCACCTGTGATTTAACACGTACCTGCGAACCATCTCCACCTCCGTCCTCAGGATCCACTATTATTGTACCACTCGCAGTCGGTTTCAACAAGACCTTGTATTCGTTTGGTCATAATGAAGGGTGACACTGGCGGAGTATCACTACACTCATCTGGACGAGCACACCCCTTTTGCCGTGCCTCGGTATAGTGCTATACTGCAGCCGTTCCAGACAATGCAAGGATGAGGTTAGAGGTTAAAGGTGAACGTAGAATTGAAGTGGTTAGAAGAGGGTACCGTTACATCTTCCCAGGGATTCCTGGCGGGAGCCACCTACGCTGGCATCAAGATCTACACCGAAGACAAATTCGACCTGGGCATCCTTTATTCAGAGGTGCCCTGCACCGTGGCGGGAACCTTCACTACCAATAAAATAAAGTCGCCTTCCGTTGTCCTCGACCAACGAAGAGTGTCTTCGGGCCATGCCCAGGCGATAGTGGTCAACAGCGGGATTGCCAACGCCTGCGTAGGTGAGCAGGGGATGACAGATGCCCTGGAGATGGCTGCCCTGGCAGCAAAGCACCTGAACATAGAGCCTGAACTGGTTCTCGCTTCTAGCACCGGGCTGGTAGGAGTAGAGCTGCCCATTGCCCTCATCCGCAGCGGGGTGAGCAAAATTCAGCTAACCGTAGAGGGTGGCCACGCCCTGGCCCGAGCCATCCTGACCACCGACACCAGGTCCAAGGAAGTAGCCGTCTCATTCCAGGTTGCAGGGAAGAGCTACGTTCTGGGAGGCATTGCCAAGGGTTCCGGCATGGTCCACCCCAACATGGCCACCATGCTTGCTTTCCTGGCCACCGACGCTCCCGTGGAGCAAAGCTTCCTTCAAGAAGCCCTTGCTCAGGCGGTTGACTCATCCTTCAACATGATCACCGTTGACGGGGACACCAGCACTAATGACAGCGTAATCATCCTGGCTAATGGGATCGCCGGAGGCGATACTATTACATTGGGTAGCTCAGGAGAGAATGCCTTCCGGCACGCCCTTAATGAGGTATGCACCGCCCTGGCAAAGGAGATAGCCAGGGACGGCGAAGGAGCGACTAAGCTGATCCAGGTGACAGTGGAAGGCGCTCTTAGCGAGAGCGATGCCAGGGCCGCTGCCCGGACCGTGGCCTCCTCCACCCTGGTCAAGTCTGCGGTCCACGGCAGCGATCCCAACTGGGGCCGCATCATCGTTGCTCTGGGATACAGTGGCGCCGAAGTGGACGAAAGCCGCATAGCCCTTTACATCAACGACGTCTGTATCATGGAAGAGGGTCGCCCCATACCTTTCTTCAAGGACGCTGTAGTCCTTACAATGAACGGCCCGGAAGTAAGTTTTCGCCTTGACCTGAAGCTGGGGAAGGCCACCGCCACCGCCTGGGGCTGCGACCTCAGTGAGGAGTACGTCACTTTTAACAGCGCCTACACTACCTGATCCGTGGGCTGCTGTGCCCTTCCAGGGAAGGGCTGTGCAGTGGTAGCTGGGAGACCTCTGAATGGAAAAACCAATCTCGTCCCCTGAGTCGCCTCTTCATCCTATCCTGGCAGTCAAGATAGGGGGAAGCATTCTGAGCAGCCAGGATACCACCCTGCAGGACCTGGTTGCTCTTCAGCAGCAGGGTACCATCCCCGTAGTGGTTCATGGTGGCGGGCAGGTAATCTCTCAATGGATGGAGAAGCAGGGAACGCTGCCTCGCTTCATCAAAGGTCTCAGGGTGACCGATGCCCCCAGCATGGAGATTGTGGCGGCAATACTGGGTGGCCTGGTGAACAAGAACCTTGTGGCCTCTATTCAAAGACTGGGAGGTAAGGCCCTGGGCATGAGCGGCGTAGATGGCGGGATGCTCCAGGCAAAAATCCTGGATCCTGAGTTGGGATACGTAGGACAGATTCTACGGGTAGACCCTACTCCCATCCGCCAGGCTCTGGCTGGCGGTT
The DNA here is from genome assembly GCA_043816345.1 of Chloroflexota bacterium. Lineage (GTDB taxonomy): Bacteria > Chloroflexota > Dehalococcoidia > Lucifugimonadales > UBA2985 > JBDRIA01. Next base: position 44,366 of record JBDRIA010000040.1, on the reverse strand, counting down.
ACATCCCCGTCATAGCTCCAGTGGCCATTCATTGCATAGACTCCTCGGAGTACAGCGGAGTCCTCCTCAACGTCAACGGGGACACGGCCACCGGAGAGATAGCATGGGAACTGGAGGCCGAGTCACTGGTCTTCCTCACCGACGTGGAGGGGGTGATGGACTCTAATCGTCGCCTCGTCAACCGCCTCACTGCCGCTCAGGGAGCCGGTTTAATGCGTGCAGGCACCATTGCCGGGGGCATGATCCCCAAGGTGGAAGCTTGCCTTCGCGCCCTGGAAAAAGTAAGAGTAGCCCAGATCTTAGATGGTAGGAGGAGCCAGGCTCTCCTGAACTTCGTGGAGGGACGACCCTCTGGTACCAGGATCGGCTAGGCGCGATGTTTAGCTTCCGGGGCGACCAAGGCTGGTCCCCGTTCCCTAACGGGGAGAGCGAAGGGATGGTCATGCCTTTTGATCCAGGCCCCCTGTTGAAGTGGGGGCTGATCGTCGGCGGCCTAATACTCACCCTTATCCTCCTCAACATACTCAGGCAGATATACACCAACTGGCTCTGGTTCGATGCCCTGGACTATAGAAGCGTTTATGTGAAAATCCTTGCTACCAGGGTATGGCTCTTCTTCGCCGGAGCCTTGGCCATTACCGCAATCATCACCCCCAGCGCGGTGTTCGCTTACCGAACCCCGGGGGGTGAATCTGCAATACCCCTAGCCCCCGAGATCTATGCCCTGCTGAAACGTCTCTTTCTGTGGGGCATATGGCTAAGTATATTCATACTCGCCATTATCTTCGGCTCCGTAGTCAGCGGCCAATGGGAGACGCTTCTTCGCTTTATCAACGCGGTGGCCTTTACCACGGTAGACGCAACCTCTGGCCAGGTCGTCTCTGCAGATGACCCGGTCTTTCATAAGAACATATCCTTCTACGTGTTCACCATACCGATGTTGAACCTGGTGCAGGGTTGGTTGCTGGGAGCCGTCATTGTCACCATGGTGTTGACGGTCTCAATTTACCTCATCAACCTGAGCCTGAGAGGCCTCAACCTGGCCCAGGCCATTACCCCTCCGATGATAAGTCATGCTTCCATTCTACTGGGGTTGCTGCTTCTAGTAATCACCTTGAGCTACTGGATAGACATCTACGAGCTCCTGTTTTCCTCCGAAGGCGCTATCTTTGGCGCCGCTTACACCGACCTGAACGCGCGCCTCCCCGCCCTGCGAATTCTCATGGTAGTCGGTAGCATTATGGGTCTCCTTCTCCTGGCCAACGCCTACTTCCGTTCTCCCAGGATTATCCTGGGAGGACTCGGATTGTGGGTCGCGGCAGCCATCATCGTAGGGGCCGTCTATCCCTCTCTGGTGCAGCGCTTTCAGGTAACTCCTAACGAGCTGGACAAGGAGCGCACCTACATTCCCCGCAACATTGAGTTCACTCGCCAAGGCTTTGCCCTGGACCGCATCGTCGAAGAGGACTACAATCTGGCTACGATAGCGACGGGCCCTCTGGCTGGCCAGCTTGCGCCTCTGACCGCTGAAGCGGTGGCCGCCAACCCGGAGACCATTGATAACATACGCCTGTGGGACCGCCGCCCTCTCAGGAGCATCTACAACCAGATTCAGTACTTCACAGCTTACTATCGTTTTGCAGGCGTGGACATAGACCGTTATGAAATAGATGGGACCATTCGCCAGGTGGTGCTGGGAGCCCGGGAGCTATTCCCCGAGGACCTGCCCGAAGGATCTCAATCCTGGGTCAACAAGCGCCTCCAGTACACCCACGGCTACGGTGTGGCCATGAGCCCGACGACGGAGTTCACTCCCGAAGGAAACCCGGAGTTCTTCATCAAGGACATTCCCCCCAAGGCCGGGAAGGAGTCCCTGGAGGGGAGTGTCCCCAATGTGACCCTGCCTCAGATCTATTACGGAGAGAACAGCGCCAACTACGTCATCGTCAACTCCAAAGAGACCGAGTTCGATTTCCCGGCCATTGATGCGAACGTAAGCGCCAGCACGGATTACACATACGATGGCAATGGAGGGGTGCACCTTAGCTCCATCGTACGCCGCCTGGCATATGCATTGGAGTTCGCTGACATCAATATCCTCATCAGCAGTGCCATAACCTCCGAGAGCAGCATCCAGTACCGACGCCTGGTCCAGAGCAGGGTCAATCAGATAGCTCCGTTCCTACGCCTGGACGCAGACCCGTATATGGTGGTGGCCGAGGGCAAGCTATGGTGGATTCAGGACGCCTATACCGTCACCAATCACTACCCGTACTCCGACCCCTTCCATAACGAGTTCAACTACATTCGTAACAGCGTAAAGGCAGTAGTTGACGCGTACACGGGAGAGGTGGATTTCTACATCTTTGACGAAGACGATGCCATTATTCAGACCTATGCAAAGGTATTTCCCAAGCTCTTCAAGCCCAGGGAGGAGATGCCGGAGGCACTGCAATCTCATATCCGCTACCCCCCGGACTTCTTCTCCATCCAGGCAGAGAAGTACCTCCTGTACCACATGCGAGACACCGTCGACTTCTACCGCAAAGAAGACCCCTGGAGCGTACCCCGAGAGCTGTTTTTCGAGACAGTGCAGCCCATGAAGCCATACTACGTCATCATGAAGCTGCCGGGGGAAGAGAAAGAGGAGTTCGTCCTTATGCTTCCCTTCACTCCCCTGGACAAACCCAACCAGGTGGCCTGGCTGGCAGCCCGCAGCGACAACGACCAGGGCCAGTACGGCACCCTGAAGGCGTTCCTGTTTCCCAGGGTCACGCAGGTGGACGGCCCTGAGCAGGTGGAGGCCCGTATAGACCAGGACTTCACCATCAAGCAGCAGTTCACCCTCCTGTGCCAGAGAGGGGCCAGGTGCATAAGGGGCAACCTGCTGGTCATACCCATTGTCCATGAAGGCCAGAAGTTCCTGATGTACGTGGAGCCCCTTTACATCCAGGCAGAGAGCATCGCCTTCCCCGAGCTCAAACAGGTCACTGTAGCCGACGCCAGGCGGGTGGTTATGAAGGGCGACTTCAAGAGCGCTCTGGACGCACTGTTGGGAAGACAGGCAGATGAAGAAGATACTCCCCCCTCTCCCACAGAGCCCACGACACAACAGCAGATAAAAGAAGATGTAAGACAGGCTTTCGAGGACCTCCAACGGGCCCTGGATCAGCTAGAGCAGGACCTGGAGGAGTTCCTGGAATCCACTGAGGAAGGAGAACAATGAGCGACTGGACTGATCTGGAAAACAAGTACTACATGCAGGTGGCCCGGCGCCAGCCCATCGTAATTGTGCGAGGAGAGGGCACGCGAGTATGGGATGAGGATGAGAAGGAGTATCTGGATTTCACCTCCGGCTGGGCAGTCAACACCCTGGGCCACTGTCATCCCGCCCTGGTCAGTGCGTTGGAGGAGCAGGCCCATACCCTGATGCAGACCTCCAATCAATTCTACACCGTGCCCCAACTCAAGCTGGCCCGCCTTCTAGTAGAGAACAGTTGCCTTGACCGGGTCTTCTTCTGCAACAGCGGTGCGGAGGCCAATGAGGGAGTGGTCAAGCTGGCCCGAAAGTACGGCCGTACCCAGCGCAGTGGAGCCTATCAGGTTATCACAGCCCTGGACTCTTTCCATGGCCGCACCCTGGCCATGGCGGCAGCCACGGGCCAGCCCCACTACCAGGAGCAGTGGCAACCCCTCTCCCCAGGCTTCATTAACGTCCCATACGATGACATAGATGCCATCAAAGGGGCCACCAATAGTGAGACATGCGCCGTCATGCTGGAGCCCGTGCAGGGAGAAGGAGGCGTCAACGTCCCATCCCCCAACTACTTGAAACAGGTAAGGGAGTGGTGCGATGAGCAAGACCTGGTGATGATCCTGGACGAGGTGCAGACGGGTATAGGTCGCTTGGGCACCCTCTTTGGCTACCAGCGGTTTGGGGCGGAGCCCGACGCCATTACCCTGGCCAAGGGCCTCGGTGGAGGCGTCCCCATCGGCGCGTTTCTGGCCAAAGAGAAGTTCTGCCTCCTGGCCCCTGGAGACCACGGCTCCACATTTGGAGGCAATGCCCTCACGTGCGCCGCGGCCTCCGCGGTGGTGGACTACGTGATCCAGAATGACATTCCTGCCCATGTCAGTGCCGTGGGTCAGCGCCTTAGAGAGGGCCTGAACGCCCTTGAATCCCGCCACGAGTTTATCACCCAGGTGCGAGGCATGGGGCTGCTGCTGGCCCTCCAGTTCAACAGCGACGTCTCGGCTCAGATAGTATCCCTGTGTAACCAGGAGGGATTGCTCCTCAATCCCCTGCGCCCCAATGCCCTTCGCCTTATGCCTCCTTTAACCGTGACATCACAGGAGGTGGACCTGGCGCTGGAGCGACTGGAAAGGGCGCTGAGCAAAGTAACATTCGGCTAAACGATTTCTACCTGGAAGGGGAACTATAAAGTGGCGATGAAAATAGTGCTTGCATACAGCGGGGGGCTGGATACCTCTGTGGCCATTCCCTGGCTGAAAGAAAAATACGATGCTCAGGTTATAACCCTCACAGCAGACCTGGGAGGAGGAAAGGGAAGAAGCGATGTGGAGGAGAAGGCCCTTGCGGCAGGGGCCGTCAAGGCCCTGACGGTGGATGGCAAGGAGGACTTCGTGCGGCACTTCGTCTTCCCCGCCTTGCAGGCCGGAGCCATCTACCAGGGGCAGTACTCGCTGGCTACGGCCCTGGGACGTCCCCTCATAGCCCGCTATCTGCTGGACGTGGCCCATCAAGAAGGCGCTCAGGCCGTAGCCCACGGCTGCACCGGCAAGGGCAACGACCAAGTTCGTTTCGATCTCAGCATCGCCGGCATGGACCCTTCCCTTCGCATCATCGCTCCCGCCAGGGAGTGGAACATGACCCGTGAAGAAGAGATCCAGTACGCCCAGAGCCAAAATGTGACCCTGGAGTTGGAGCAGCGCAGCCCTTACTCCTTGGACGAGAACCTGTGGGGCCGCAGCATAGAAGCTGGGAACCTGGAAGACCCCTGGCTGGAGCCGCCGGAAGAGGTCTACTCCTTGACCCGGTCTCCCGAGAACGCTCCCCAGACTCCCCTGTATCTAGAGATGTCCTTCGAGCATGGTCTGCCCCTGTCCCTGGACGGCGAAGGGATGAACGGCATTGCCCTGATCCAGCACCTCAGCGACGTCGCCGGAGAGCACGGCGTGGGACGCGTAGACCACCTGGAAGACCGCCTGGTAGGCATCAAGTCCCGGGAGGTGTATGAGGCTCCTGCCGCGACGGTGCTCCATGCGGCCCACAGGGCATTGGAAAGCATCACCCTGAGCAGGGACCAGCTTCGACTCAAGGAGAAGGTAGCCCAGGAGTACGCCGAGCACGTCTACAACGGCCTGTGGTACACCGGCTACCACCAGGACCTGGATGCCTATGTGAAAAGCACCCAGCGCTACGTTACAGGGACGGTCCGTCTGAAGCTCTTCAAGGGCAACTGCACCGTGGTAGGCAGGAGCTCACCATACTCCCTCTACCAGCACGACCTGGCCACCTACGATGTTGGAGACCGCTTCGACCATCGCTCCTCGGAGGGGTTCATACACATCTACGGACTGGCTGGCCGCACCCAGGCCAGAGTCCAGCCCCTTGACCTTCCAGAGCTGAGTGAGAGTGGCTAAGGAAGAGGCAACATTGGGTTTTACCTACGTTCGGGTCAACGTCGCCGCCCCTGCTTCTCCCGATAGAAGCGAGGAGATTGAGCTTCTGGTAGACACAGGGGCTATACTCAGCGTGATCCCACGGGCCATGCTGGAGCGCCTGGGCGTCACACCCGTTGACAGGCAGCGGGTACGGGCTTTCGGGGGAGAGGTCATGGAGCGCGAGATAGGAGGGGTCTTCCTCACCTATGAAAACGCCAGAGGGTTTGTTAGTGTGCTATTTGGGGAAGAGGGTGACCAATCTATCCTGGGAGTGACCGCCCTGGAAGTCATGGCACTACGCGTAGACCCCAGGTCTGGGCAGCTTGAGCGCACCGACATCCTCATGCTTCCCTTAGAGGGTGTTTCCCAAGCCGCGGAAGGCCCCCATCCTAACCTTCCCCCGCGAGCAGGGGAAGGGATTTCTCTCCCCCGTGCGACGGGGGAGAGTCAGAGAGGGGGTAGACCGTTCGCAATGTAGCGCATCCCTTTGAAAACACCCTCTTAGCAAGCTGATGGCCAAGGAAACAAAGAACTCCTCTTACACAGCCTCCATACACTACGACCGTCGCCTGTATCGGCATGACGTGGCCGGGTCGATAGCCCACGCCCGCATGCTGGCAAAACAGGGCATCATCACGGACAAGGACGCCGAGCTCATCGTCATGGGCCTTGGTGCCATCCGGCAGGAGATTGAAGAAGGCTCCTTCCCCTGGAAAGAGGAGTTGGAAGACCTCCACATGAACATCGAGGCCCGCCTTTTCGACAAGATAGGCGACGTGGCGGGGAAGCTCCACACCGGCCGCTCCCGCAACGACCAGGTGGCCACGGACATGCGCCTGTACTGTAAGGAGGCCATACAGGACACCCAGGAAAAGATTAAGGCCCTCCAGACAGTCCTTATTGCCACCGCCGAGGCCCATCAAACGGTGGTCATCCCAGGCTACACCCATCTCCAGCGGGCCCAACCCGTCCTTTTCGCTCATCACCTGCTGGCCTACTTCCACATGCTCCAGCGAGACCGGGAGCGCTTCCAGGAGTGCCTCCATCGGGCCGATGTCCTCCCCCTGGGTAGCGGCGCGCTGGCAGGGGTCCCATATCCCCTCGACCGTGAGTTCGTTGCCAAAGAGCTGGGTTTCAGGAAGATAAGCCAGAACAGCATGGATGCCGTCGCCGACCGGGACTTTCTGGTGGAGTACCATGCCACCGCCGCCACATGCATGATGCACCTCTCCCGCCTGGCAGAAGAGACGGTGCTGTGGTCCTCCCAGGAGTTCGACTTCATCCGCCTGGACGATGCATACACCACCGGCAGCAGCATCATGCCCCAGAAGCGCAACCCGGACTTCGCCGAGCTGGCCCGGGGCAAGACTGGCCGCGTCTACGGCCACCTGGTGGGCATCCTCACCCTTCTCAAGGGCCTTCCCCTCACCTACAACCGGGACCTCCAGGAGGACAAGGAGGGCTTCTTCGATACCGTGGACACCTTGCTGAACACCCTGGAGGTGTTTGCCGGCATGGTGAGCACTTTGACAGTCAACGCAGAGCGCACCCGCGAGGCCGCCCAGGACAGCTACATCCTGGCCACGGACCTGGCCGACTACCTGGTGAGGAAGGGCGAGCCTTTCCGCAGCGCACATGGCATCGTCTCGGAGCTGGTGCGCCAGGCCATGTCCCAGGGCAAGGGCCTGGCAGATATGAGCCTGGAGGAGTACCGCAGGCTCTCCCCGCGCTTCGATGAGGACGTGTACGCCATCACCCTCGACTCCTCCATCGCCAGCCATGACGTGCCGGGCGGCACCAGCCCGCGCCGGGTTGAGGAGGCCCTGAAAGAGGCAAAGCGGCTGCTGGAGGGGGCTGTTGGCAGCTAATGTGGTGAAACAGAGATTCGTTGAAAAGGGGTTGCCTCTGTCATTGCGAGGCCCGACGAAGGAGGTCCGTGGCAATCTGGTGGAGGGGCAGAGCGCCACCCCAGATTGCTTCGTCGTCCTTCCTATACAGGAAGGACTCCTCGCAATGACAATTCGCACGCGTATTTCAGGGTCAGGACACTAGGCAAGTAGCGTAGGAAGAGAGCAATGGCAAACCCAGAGCATGTCCAGTTGGTGAGGGAAGGCAGCGAAGCCATAGCCAGATGGCAGACGTTGCACCCGGAAGAGCACCTTGACCTCGCCGGGGCCAACCTTATCTGGTCTAAACTCACCAAGGCTAATCTCTCTGGAGCTAATCTCTCTGGAGCCAACCTTTCTTGCTCTGACCTTTCCTGGGCCGACCTCTCCGGCGCTGACTTAACTGGGGCTGACCTCTTGTCGGCTGACATGACTTGGGCTTACCTCATTCGGGCTAATCTCTCATGCGCTAACCTTTATTTGGCTAAACTATTCGGAGTTGATCTCACAGAGGCCAATCTCTCACAGGCCAGATGTGGGTCTACGAACCTTGCCAACTGCAATCTTGGCGAGTGTCGAGGTCTGGGATTGGTAGTGCATGAAAGTCCGAGTAGTATTGGCATTGACACGATGATCCGCTCTGGGGGCAATATCCCGAGAGCCTTCCTCCTCGGCGCAGGCGTACCCAGGGAAATCCTGGACGCGTTGCTGCCCCTGGTAAGCGGTGAGAGGAGATACCCCCGCTGTTTGATACGCTATACTTCTGCCGATGAAGACTTCGCCACCCGCCTCCACAGAGACCTGGAGGCCGAGGGTGTGCCCTGCTGGAAATACGACGAAGACGCGGTGGCAGCTGTATTGGCCAAACCTGACCGCGCGTTTCAAGACAATGACAAGATGGTGACCATCTGCTCCCAGAGATCTCTGCAAAAGGACGGCGTGCCGAGGGAGATAGAGCGGGCGCTCCAGAAAGAAGCGGCATTGAAGGCGGAAAACATGCGGCGCAAGAGTGAAGGTGAGAAGCAGGGGGAAAAGCCCGACCTGCTGGATGAAGACGTGCTGGTTCCCGTCCGACTGGACGACTATGTCTTGAATGAATGGCAGCACCCACGTAAGGCAGATGTGCTGGCGACCCACGTCCTCGACTTCTCAGGGTGGCAGGATGGGGCAAAATACCAGGAGACATTCAACCGCCTCCTCAACGCCCTCGACCCCCAGACCTGGGGGCCAGCCCTTCCTCAGACGGAAGGGCCAATATGAGCATCATCAAAATTGCCCCGTCCATCCTGTCGGCGGACTTCGCGCGCCTGGGCGAGCAGGTTGCGGAGGCCACCCTGGCCGGCGCCGACTACATCCACGTGGACATCATGGACGGCCACTTTGTGCCCAGCATCACATGGGGCCCCCGAACCGTGGAGGCCATCAAGGGGTGGACACACCTGCCCCTGGATGTCCACCTGATGATCCAGCAACCGGAGCGCCATATCGCCTCCTTCCTGGACGCAGGCGCGGACATCCTCACCGTCCACGCGGAGGCGTGCACCCACCTGCACTGGATAATCGCCCAGATAAAAGAGCACGGGGCTAGAGCCGGGGTAGCCATCAACCCGGGCACCCCGGTGACGGCCATTGATGAGGCCCTTCAGTGGACGGACCTGGTGCTGGTGATGACGGTGAATCCGGGACTTCCCGCGCAGAAGTTCATTCCCGAAAGCCCCCAGAAGATAGCCCGCATCCGTCACATCATGGACGAAAAGGGACTCCAGGCGGAGCTTGAGGTGGATGGAGGCATAAACACCGACACCGCTTCCCTGGTGGCCAGGGCAGGAGCACAGGTGGTGGTGGCAGGTGCCGCGGTCTTTGATCACCCCGATGGGATAGAGGCCGCGATCCGGGGGCTGAAAGAGCGCCTGGCCTCCCCGGACGCATAGGGCTGCCACAACCCCTCTCATTCCCTTCGACAGGCTTAGGGTGAGCGGCTCATGGTGAGCTTGTCGAACCATGAGCGGTTGGTTATGACGCCCTTCTCCGCCGGTACGCACTAGCTCCCCTGGCCATCCCCATGAGCTGGTGGACATCTCGATACCGTCCAAAGGTCCTCACCTTGGTGACACTGGAACTAGGGACCCTGTTCCTCTTGCACTTTGGAACTTTTTCTGCGAATGATACGTCTTGATGTCATCAGGTTCTTATGGAGGTAGCCATGCGTCTTCTATTGATAGCTGGCCTGTCTGCGTTGATCTTCGTCACGCTGGTTGTTGTGCCTACACTCAACCGCGAAGTAGCCCCCAGCCCATCCGTGGATGGGTACGTGGCGCTAGCGCCAAAGGTGTTCCGCCAGGGCCAGATGGAGTCCGTGTCCTTCTCACTATTCAGCGGGCAGCAGCCTGCCACGGACACAGTCACCTTGACACTCGTGGACAAGGATGGTAAGGAGGTATCGCGGTCTTCGGGCAAGATCGCCGGTTCCGGCTCCATCGCCATTGGCGTGCCTGATCTGGCCGAAGGCGAATACACCCTGGAGGTGAAGGGATCAACTTTCAGGGACACGGCTACGGTCAAGGTGGAGGATGGCAGCCTGGTATTCGTGGATACGGACAAGCCCATCTACAAGCCAGGCCAGACAGTCCACATCCGTGTGCTCGCTCTGGACGCCGAGCTGAAGCCACTATCCCGTCTTGTGACCGTGGAGGTCCAGGATGCCAAGGGGTTGAAAATCCTTCGCAGTGAGGCAGAGACCGATGAGTACGGCATGGCCACACTGGACCTTCCCCTTTCCGTCGAACCCAACCTGGGCGTTTGGAAGGTGACGGCCAGGAGCGGCAAGGGATCGACGCAAGTCGACGTCCGCGTAGAGGAATACGTACTGCCCAAGTACGAGGTGAAGGTCGAGCTTCCCAAGGAGTGGTTCCTAGTCAACGAGCCGATGAAGGGACAGGTCTCTGCCGAGTACACCTTTGGTAAGCCGGTATCTGGGGAGGTGGAGGTAGTCGCTTCTAAATACGTTGGTACTTGGGAGACGTTCGCTACTGTCACCAAGGAATTGGATGGCTCGGCGACCTTCGAGATCCCAGCCGTCGGTTATGTGGCCGGCGTGCCGGGTGCCCGCGGCATGGGCAACGTACAACTCGAAGTGACGGTGCGCGAGCGCGCCACGGGTTACGAGGAGAAGACCTCCCGCCTGCTCACCATCTCCGCGGCTGCGGAGACGCTGCAAATCATCCCGGAGTCCTCATCTTTCAAGCCGGGCCTGCCACTCAACCTGCTGCTGGTGGCGGAGACCCCCGACAACAAACCCCTGGACCTGATGGCTGACGTGCGTGTCATGTACTGGGACAAGCAGTTCAAGGAGATCCGCTCCGACCAACAACAGTTGCGAGTGGAGAAGGGGAAGGCACTTTTCACTGTCACGCCGCCCGGTGACGCCATATCCCTTCGGGCCGAGGCCTTCGTGCTGCAGGTGTCATCTCAGACGCCGCCGGCACAAGCTAGCTTCAGCCTCTCTGCGGGGCACTCGCCCTCGGGCAACTTTATCCACGTGGAGCAGGCGGTGCCAGGGCCCTGGAAGGTGGGCGACCAAGCGCGGTTCCGCGTCCACTCCACCTCACAGTCCGTCAACTTCTACTATGAGGTTTTGGCACGAGGCAAAGCTGTCTTCAGCGGCCACTCCTCCTCCAGCGAGTTCTCGTTCACCATCACGCCGCTCATGGCGCCCTCAGCGCGGCTACTGGTATACCAGGTACTGCCCAATAGTGAGGTGGCCGCCGACTACATCCCCTTCTCCGCAGAGGGCGACTACCCTCATAAGCTGAGTGCGGAGTTCGGCGCCGAGCAGGTCGCTCCAGGGGACAACGTTACGGTCAACGTGCAGTCGGAGGGTCAGGCCAGGGTTGGATTAGTAGCTGTGGATCGCTCTGTGTTCATCCTGGCCGAGAATCGCCTTAACCTCCAGCAGGTGTTCGATGAATTGGAGCGGCTGTACATGTCACCACAGGTGGAGCTACATGAGGCGACCGTGTACGAGCCGATTTTCACCAAGGGGGCGGCAGAGGTCATCGGGGAGACTGGCTTGCTCGTAATAACCAACAAGCAAGTACCGCAGGGCGAGAAGCTGGAGTTGGATCAACGTATCTGGTTCCTTGAAGAATCGGGCGGGGACAAAGGCGGCATGCCTCAGCCTGGGGCAGCCGCACCACCAGCCGATGCTGGCGACCTGGCAGAGGTGAAGCGCGTTCGCCAATTCTTCCCCGAGACCTGGATATGGACAGACGTGACCACCGATGCAGACGGAAAGACATCGCTCAGCTTCCAGGCCCCAGACAGCATCACCACCTGGATGTTGCGAGCGGTGGGCATGTCCAGGACAAAGGGCCTTGGCATCGCAGAGGACCAAATCAGGGTCTTCCAACCCTTCTTCCTCAGTGCGGACTTGCCGTATTCCGCCGTCCGCGGTGAAGAGTTCCCTGTCAAAGTGTCGCTCTACAACTACCTGGAGGATGAGCAGGAAATACGCGTTGACCTGGAGCCAGCGCTATGGTTCGATCTGCTGGACGATCCCTCAAAGACGGTCACGGTGTCCGGGAATGACATCGGTGGCGTGGAGTTCCTCATACGGCTGACGGGGCTGGGTGTCCGGCAGTTGAAGGTAACCGCCAGGAGCCGCGAGGCGGCCGACGCAGTCATCAGGGATCTCATCGTCGAGCCCGAGGGTGTGCAGCGTGAGCTGGTTGAAAACCTGGTCCTTACCGCTGGCTCCACCCGCAAGGTCGACATCACGCTCCCTCCTGGCATCGTGGAGGGATCCGGGCGCGTGTACGTCGCTCTCACAGGGAGCTACTTGAGCCAGACCATCCAGGGCCTGGAGGGACTGCTCCGAATGCCCTTCGGTTGCGGAGAGCAGAACATGATCCTTTTCGCTCCCAACACCTTCATTCTGAAGTACCTGGCAGCTACCGGCCAGGTGAAGCCCGAGATAATGGCCAAGGCCGAGAAGATGATGGTGACCGGCTACCAGCGCGAGCTAACCTACAGGCGCTCCGATGGCAGCTTTTCCGCCTTTGGTGACCAGGACAAGGAAGGCAGCCTCTGGCTTACTGCCTTTGTCCTGAAGACCTTTGCTCAGGCCAGGGGCCTGATATACGTGGACGACGATGTGCTGCGGGAGGCCGCGACGTGGATAGCGACCCACCAGAGCGCCGACGGTTCCTTTGAGACGGTGGGCTTCGTCCACCACCAGGAGTTGCTGGGTGGGTTGCAGGGCAAGACCGCCCTCACTGCCTATGTGGCCGTGGCCCTCAAGGAGGCAGGCGAGACGGCAGCGTTCCAGCGCGCCGTCCAGTACCTGGAGGGCACGCTGGACACAACTGAGGATGCCTACGGCCTGGCGCTGACGGCCTACGCCCTGGAGCTTGCGAAAAGCCCTCGGCGTGACGACGCCTACGAGAAGCTCATGGCCCTGGCGAGCGAGGACGAAAGTGGCCTGCACTGGGGAGATGAGCCGAGGATTCTGGAGTCGGACGCGTCCAGGAAGATGGCACCGCCCCAGCCAGGCATCTACCCGCCGCAGAACCAGAGCGCAGCTATTGAGACCACAGGCTACGCCACGCTGGCGCTCCTTGAGCACGGTGACAAACCCAACGCTTCCCGCGCAGCCAAGTGGCTGGTTTCCAACCGGAACGCCTTGGGCGGTTTCGGTTCGACCCAGGACACGGTCGTGGCGCTGCAGGCGCTCACCCAGTACGCCAGCGCAGCCCAGGCCGACGTGGACGCGAAGGTCACGCTGAAGGCTGGCGACTGGCATAAAGAGGTCAGCGTTTCTCCCAAGAACTTCGATGTAGTGCAGGTGATCGAAGTGCCGGCTGGCCAGGAGTTGGAGGTGGTGGTGGACGGGAAGGGCGAGGTGGTGACCCAGTTCGTTCGCCGCTTCAACCTGCCGGACGTAGAGTCCACTCTGAAGCCCGCCTTCGACATCAGCGTGAGCTACGATACCACGCAGGTCTCAGTCAATGACATGGTGACGCTCTCGGTTCGTGTGACTTTCCAACCACCCGAGCGGGTGGAAGCAGGAATGGTAGTGCTGGATATAGCGGTGCCTACCGGCTTCGTACCGGAGGGTGACACCCTGGAGGCGGTGGCCAATGCGCAGCCCAAGATCAAGCGATATGACGTGGCCGGGCGGAAGGTCATCTTCTACATTGAGGACATGTCGCCGGGTGAGTCGCTGTCCTTCCAGTTCAAGGCTCGTGCTCTATATCCGGTGAAGGCTCAGGGCGTGGCATCGCAGGCATATTCCTACTACAAGCCGGAACTAAGCGGCGAAAGCCTTGGACCTACGGTTTCGGTTGCCGAGAGGCCGTAGACGAACGTCTGCGAGAGGGGCAATTGGGGCGTGGAGCCGCAAGATGGGGACATTGAAGAACGCTCGCGTCATGATCCCCATGGACAGCTCACCAGATTCTACCCGGAACCCGCGCCTCACTGCCGTACCATCCTCCAGGTAGAGGATAATAATGTATTGCTCGTCGTCTTGGCTTTGGCGGTCCTGGTCTACGGGTGCTGTCAGCACCATATCTACCATCTCTTTCACTATCGCAGGGTCATCGATGGAAGCAAGCTCTGTACGTCCATCCCGAGTGTTGATGCCGCTTGCGCATCACGGGGTTATTACTAATTGGTGGGGTTCGGTGGCAATTGTCGTGCGCTCCAGCGGGCCTTCCTGCCCCAGTGCTTCCGGTGGCGAGACGTTCACAACGCCGCGGATCGTGTACGTGCCAGGCCCGACGGGCTCGTCACAAGGCTCGAAGCCAGCGTCACAGTTGGCCACCTGGTTCCACACCAAGGGCTTTCCAGAGCTCCAATAGGCGTCTTTCCTGGCATCGAATGACATGTTGCTCATGGTCTGCGATTCGCCTGGATTCAATGTGATTATCCCTAACCAACTAGGAACACCCTGGGCCGAGGTCGCACGCCATATGGGCTTGTCTTCTTCAAATATGACTATATCGAGGTATTTATCGGGCAAGTAGAGGGCTTCGTCACCCCACCACAAGACCACAGGTCCGTTCCCTTTGTTGGTGATGTGCATATCCATGGGAACAGGGTCTCCTGCACGCGCTTCTGCGGGTGCGGTCAATGCCAACTCGATTCCTTGGGCGTACTCCGGCATCGGTGCCTCTTTGATGGTCAATGTGTGGACAGAGGTTTCCAGTCTCTGATGGGCAAGGCCTGGTTCGGGGCTTTCAAAACATAGGGTGACCATGCCTTTGACTTGGTACTTTCCGGGCCCTGAGGGGAAGCCTTCAGGGTCCCGCAAATCCCATTGCTGCGGGGCAAGGTTATTGCTGAGGCTGCTGAGCACCCTGGATTCACCAGGTTCTAATGTGTAGAAGGCAAGCCACCCCTCGCCACTGGCAACAGAATGCCAAACCTCTTTGCCTTCACCGTCGATGATATTAAACAAGCGAAGATCAGATCCGAAACAGAACGCAAACGGCTCTTGACCTTCATTGGTCATGACCACATCCAGCCCCATGAGCACTTCCCCCTGGCTCACCTCTGAGGGTGCTATCAGTTCCAGGGTGATAGTGCCGTCGAAGTAGGAGGCAGGCGTTGGCGTTTCGTTTTCGTTGAGTGAGGAATTGGCTAGCTGGCAGCTTGCGGCCAGCACTGCAGCCATGACAATGGTTATTGTGAGTAGGAATCGCCCCAGCATTCCCGTCCCTGGATGATTTCCGCTTATGGATGCTTGACCCCACCACATATCACACAGTCCTCACTGCCCTAAACGTTATCACAAAGGGAAAGGTTCCAATTGAGCGTATCACTCTTTGCACGGAATAGGCAAACGATCCCCTTGAGATGCGGTGGTATCCATAGCTCACTCGGGCTGTCGCCATTTCCCGAATTCGCATACGCAATGCCGCCTGCTCATCTGCCACGCTCTGGTACCGGTAGGTGGACCGCCGTAGGCTCACCACTGCCTGTACGTTGTACCCTTGTACATACCCCTGCAGCGTCTTCATGATGCGACTCTCGGGGTCGGTAGTATTCGCCTTGGCCTCCCCGGTAGGAATTGGCTCTACCACCCTTGGCTTCCAGAGCCGCTTCAGCCGGTCCGCCCGCCGCCCGAGACCAGGAGGTTGTATGCCATGGAACCCACCTTTACACCTGGATTCCCCAGAGCTTACTGCTTTACCTACCCAGCGGAAAGGGAGTCTATGGGACAAGCTCTCAATACGGGTCAGTTGACCAAAACACCCTGAAGGGCCCAGGGGCTGGTCTTCTCAATCCGCACGCCGACTAGCTCCCCCAGGAGGTCGGCTTCATGGGGAAAGAACACCAGCTTGTTGGTGCGGGTGCGCCCCTGCCACTGCCCCCGATGGTTATCTTCCACAAGCACATCGACCACCTGCCCCAGCAGACGGGCATTGATGTCGGTGGCAATGCTCTCCTGAAGCTCCTCGACGGCCTGGACGCGGGCCTTCTTCTCTTCGGCGGGAACAGCGTCCTCCATGCTGCGGGAGGCGATGGTTTCCGGCCTGGGGGAGTATGCCGCTACGTGCACCTTATCGAACCGGGTGTCCTGGATGAGGCCCAGGGTGGCCTGGAACTGCTCCTCCGTCTCTCCCGGGAAACCAATAATAACGTCGGTGCTCATGGCGACCCCGGGGACGGTAGAGCGTATCCTGTTCACCAGGCGGCTGTAGGCATCGGCGGTGTAGCCCCGTCGCATGTTCTGCAAGACCTCATCGTCGCCTGCCTGGAAAGGCAGGTTGACGTGCTCGCACACCTTTGGCAGCTCGGCCATCGCCCCGATAATGTGGTCGTTCATGTATCTGGGATGAGAGGTGAGGAAGCGTATGCGCCGGAGGCCATCCACATCGTGGATTTCAGTTAGAAGGTCAGCCAGGTCAGACTTGTCCGGCAGGTCATACCCGTAGGCGTCCACGGTCTGCCCCAGGAGGGTAACCTCCCTGACGCCCCGCTGTACCAGGAGCTCCACCTCTCTCACGATCTCCTCGATGGGGCGACTGCGCTGCCTGCCCCGGCGGTAGGGCACAATGCAGAAGGAGCAGAACTCGTCGCAGCCGTGGATGATGGGGACGTAGGTGGTAACGTGGGGCTTGATGGGTGCCAAGTTCTCCAGGCAGCCGTCTACCTCTGTACCCAGACGCCCTCCCAGGAGGTCTATCAGAGGCTTGTATTGCTGGGGGCGCATGAACACATCTACGTAGGGGAAGCGCCGGTGAAGCTCGTCGGTCTTGGGTCCCACCATACACCCCATGAGGGCGACAATCCGCTTCGGGTCCCTTTGCTTCAAGGGCTTGAGGGAGGTTATCATCCCAATGACCTTGTCCTCGGCGCTCTGGCGCACTACGCAGCTATTGAGGACGATGACATCTGCCTCCCTGGGCGCGGCTGTCTCCTCCAACCCCAAGCCCTCCAGGGCGCTGGACAGCCGTTCCGAGTCGGCCTTGTTCATCTGGCAGCCGATGGTCCAGATATAGTAACGGTGAGTATCCACCGGGTCTTGTGACAACTACCCTATCCTCTGACTTTTGATGAGGAAGTGGCGGAGGGAATGGGATTCGAACCCATGAGAGAGCTTGCGCCCCCTAACCGCTTAGCAGGCGGCCGCACTAGACCACTATGCGATCCCTCCTGCCCGACACGCTAAATATAGCAGAAAGGAATGAGAGGCCACAAGGCTTCACGCATATCGGTTCATGTGACGCCCCCTGTCTACCCTCGCCGAGGGCGATGCCTGTCCGCGCTGTCCACCATGAGGGTGAAGGGGCCGTCGTTCTGGATGTCCACAAGCATGTGCTGCTGGAAGCGCCCCGTCTCCACCCTTAGGCCCGTCTCTCTAAACAGGCCAACGGCTCTCTCGAAGAGGGCCTCCGCTTTTTCAGGAGGGGCTGCATCGGTAAAAGAGGGCCGACGTCCCTTGCGAACATCCGCGTAGAGGGTGAACTGGCTAATTACCAGGAGCTGCGCCGCCATCTCCAGGGCAGAGATGTTGAACCAGCCAGCCTCGTCTTCAAAGATGCGCAGATTGACGACCTTCTCCACCACGTAGCGGGCATCCTCATCACCGTCGCCCTGGCCTACTCCAACGAACACGACCAACCCCTTCTCGATTTGCCCCACCACATCTCCTACGGCCACCGATGCCTTAGCCACTCGCTGGACAAGGGCGCGCATCCCCGGGTTCCTCCTGCTTAGTCGTCCTTGGAGGAGGTCTCTTTTTCCTTCGAGGTCTCTTTCTCCTTCGTCGATGTGGTCACATCGCTATCACTATGCCCATTGTCTCGGGGCTGGTTTTTCCGGGCGTAGTCCGTCGTGTAGAAACCGGTCCCTTTATAAATGACTGTCGGGACGTGGAACTTTCTACGCGATAGCCCTCGGCAAAGAGGGCAAGGTTCCGTTGGTTCGGCATCGAAGCCCTGCTTCAGCTCAAACCGGTGATTGCAGCCTATGCACTCGTACTCGTATATGGGCACCTGTCCTCCGCGAAGACGTTAGCAGTTTGGATTTCTGTTTGCTGACATACTCATGTAATTTAAGGGCTCATGAGGCTCCTGTCAACACACGCACGGCATCAACGAGGGGATAGAGTCAAGATGAGTGTGTAAATGCTCTGAGGGGTTTGGCCTCCCAGGAAGTGTTGAGAGGGCTGATAACGCCGTAGATGATTTGGTAGATATTAGCTGAGTTCTGGAAGCACCTCATGGGCCTGGTCCTGCGCCGTACCTCCCGGAAGGCCCTCTCGATACCATGTGGCGTCTCCTCCTTTCCACGTTCCTTCTGTCTCCTTGAAGGATACACCACTCTTTTTACGCTCTAAACGTTACACTACCCCATCCCTTGTCATGAAGCACCACCACATTGTCCTTACAGCCTGGGCCAGCTCGGGGCTCCAGGTGGGCTGGCGCAGATGTCTTGGTCGGTGAGATCGATTCTCCAAGGAGGGCCTCATGGTAGTCCATCCACTGTAACCTAAGCCTGGCTTCCCATGAGATCTCCCGGAGCCTCGCCAGCCCTTCCAGGGAAGGGCCAGGCGCAAGACCCCAGAAGCCGCACCATTGATGATACGCATGACACTGTTGTAACGTCACTCATCTTTATGAACGAGCGCACTTGTTAGGTAAAATTGCTTGAAGGGCAAGGTCGTGTATGCTATTCTATGAACGAACGGGGTGTGGCGCAGCCCGGAAGCGCACTTGCATGGGGTGCAAGGGGCCGTCGGTTCAAATCCGACCACCCCGACCATTGGCTCAACGGTCCCATGTTTGATGGCAGCAGGTTTGCATCTGGTTGAGGTTAACACGAGATCTCTCACTATGGGCCGCCATGGGCGGCCCATAGTGTTTCTGGTATCGAGGCTTGTCCCAGTGCCTAGCGGTTGAGGTGGTGTTGAGAGGCTGATATCGCCGTAGATGATTCGGTATACACTAGCTGAGTTCTGGAAGCAGCTCATGGGCCTGGTCCTGCGCCGTACCTCCCGAAAGGCCCTCTCGATAGCATTGGTGACACATACCTTCTTCCGGTGGGGTCGGGGACAGTCCAGGAAGGGCAATAGCTCACATCCCGGTCTTGCTCCAGGGATATCACTACCTTTGGGGCTGCCCACGCCAGTGGCCTGCCCACTGGCGGAAGCGGGAGAGTGCCTCGCTTTCAGGGCCAGGTCAACTTGCTTTTCTTAGGTTTCCGGGCTATCGGGGGTTCCACTCTGCTTAGGCGCTGGGCCAGGAGCCAACAGATGAGGCGAGGGCAGCGGCCTTGGATCCCAGGAGTCGCCAGACCGTTGCCTCCTCCATAGTCCTGCGAAAGAGCAGTCCAAAGTGATGCGCTAGGCGCAGGGCCACCTCCTCCAGGGATATGTGCACCCCCAAGAGCCTCTCCATGGAGGTAACGGCCATGCCCTGAATGCCGCAGGGCACGATGTGCCGGAAGTAAGACAGGTCGGGGTCTACGTTGAGGGCAAAACCGTGGGTGGTGATGCCTCGGCTGATCTTGACCCCGATGGCGGCGATCTTCTCGTGCCCTACCCAGACCCCGGTGAGGGCATCCTCTCGCCGGGCATCCAGTCCAAAATCCCCCAGGGTGTGGATGAGGACGGCCTCCAGGGTGCGGACGTAAGCAGCCGGCCCTCCCAGGGGTCTCACGTCAACGATGGGATACGCCACAATCTGCCCCGGCCCGTGATAGGTGACCTCCCCACCGCGGTCCACATGACATACCTGGACTCCCATTTGTTTCAGGGCTGTCTCTCCCACGAGCACGTCCGAGAGCTTGCCGCGACGTCCCAGGGTGTACGTGTGAGGATGCTCCAGGATGATAAGGGAGTCGGGGAGAGAGCCGTCGTCTCTCCGCCGGGCGATGGCTTTCTGGACCTCCCACGCCTCAAGGTAGTCCGTCACGCCCAGCCTGGCGAAGAGACAGGTTTGCATAGCAGAGGGGTTGTTTGTCAAGAAACCCTTGGACTACTACTAACCAGTACGATGGCCGCTAGACCTCCTGCATGAAGTAGATGTCCGGCTGGCCGGTGACCCCAGACTTCTGCATGGACTCGCGCAGGTCATCGGACTCTGCAAACTTCCGGGCCAGCTCCAGTTCCTCCCACTCCGTGAGGACGAATACCTCAAAGGGGTCATTGCCGCTGCGGAAGACCTGTGTTCCTGTGCAGCCCGCGACTTTGCGAGCGGCTTCGTGCTCCTTGAATACGGGTCTCCACTTCGCATAGCTCTCTACATTCATCCTGACAAGCATGTGTGCCAAGGTACATTACCTCCATCTCAATGCTAGTAGGTTCCAAACAATGACTAGCGACGAGTATAGTGCCTGCATCCGCGCCCATGCCTGATTATGCATCATGGCGACCAGCGACTGCAAGGTTGTGTGGCCACCCCTGGTGGTACTCCAACGGTATGTGCC
Source organism: Chloroflexota bacterium (assembly GCA_043816345.1). GTDB lineage: Bacteria > Chloroflexota > Dehalococcoidia > Lucifugimonadales > UBA2985 > JBDRIA01. Next base: position 23,859 of record JBDRIA010000040.1, on the reverse strand, counting down.
CCGCAACCTCTGACCGCGTGTGGGTCAGGGATTTTGGTGATTATCCTTCTAAGTCACGTAGGTCGAGGTAATCCTAGGGATCTGATGTCATTCTGAGTCCCGATTCCATCGGGGTGAAGAATCTAAAGCTTTCGCCTAGGTCCCGATTGCATGGGGACGCCTTAGATTCTTCGGTCGTCCCGATACTATCGGGACTCCCTCAGAATGACATGGATAAGTGTACGTGTTCTGGCAGGATAATCGCGAAGGATTTTCCAGAGGTTTGCTGAGGCCCTAGCTTCCCCGTGCCGCCCCTAGCCTCCTCGTGCCTCTCGCTGGGCACGGGTCTCTCGCGGCCAGGAACGCTTCTTAGCGTCGGTGACGTGGACGGTCAGCTTGCCAAAGGTGTCGATTTCCATCTCCGCCGTATCACCGTCCTGGAGTGGGCCCAACCCCCAGTGGTTGGTGCCGGTGGCTATCACATCGCCCGGCTCCAGGGTGGTGATCCAGGTGATCCACTCCAACACCTCGGGTATCTTACGGGCCATGTCGCTGGTGTTGAACTCCTGTCGTAGCTCTCCCTGGATGCTCAGGCGGACGGCCAAGTCATGGGGATTGGCCACCTCATCGGTTGTGACCAGGGCCGGGCCCATGGGCCCAAAGGTGTCCCAGGACTTGCCTATGAAGAAGCTGTCCGCTCCTGGTGGGCCTGCCCCTCGACAGGAGACATCTATGAAGTTGACGTACCCGAAGATGTGGTCGTAGGCGTCCTCCGCCTTTATGGCGCTTGCCCTCTTGCCTATAACGATCCCCAGCTACGCCTCGTGCTCAAAGACGTTGCCCGGAGCGTCGGGGAGCACCACTGTGTCCCCATCGCCGATGACGCTGCTGGAGGACTTGTTGAAGGCGTTGATGGGCGCGGGTTCCGCCCGTGTCCCGCTCTCCATGTAATTCACGGCCATGCACACCAGGCGGGGAGGGCGGGGGAGTGGCGCACGCAGGCGTACCTGGCTAATGGGGACGCCCTGAGCGCTGCTAGCAAGCCGCTCCAGGGCACTCCGATGCTGGTCAAAACCCTCGATTAGGCGGCTCATCATCTCCTGGGGCGTGTGGTGGGGAATCTCGCTCGCCACCGAGGAGGCGTCTATCACCATGTCTCCTTGAAGGACTCCCAGGCGAAACTCTTCACCGAATAGCACGAGTTTCATGTTTCCCTCCTTACTCTGTACTGGGTCTCTGGTACTGGCGGCAATCGAGGTCGGCGTCTGTGTCCACGGACGGGAGTGTTCCTCGGTCGGCGGCAGTCATGCCAGGAATCATCGCTCTCTGGCGTTCTTCATCCCACAGCCTACCTCTTGACGTTCAGCGGGATGCCCAAATCCGCGGAGATTTCCTCCAGGGACTCGTAAGTGGGCAAGTCCAAGGGAATGCCGTTGGCAAGGCGGTCTCGCTCCGCCTCCCACTCCGGCTCGCCGTGGACGTAGATGCGCTCCCAGCCCGGCATCTTCTCCGAGCTGCGGATAACACGGAACATCTCATCCATCTCCGCCTTGAACTCCTCGACGGGGCGGAAGCCGTCTATCCGCAATGCACCGAAGAAGTGGCCCGTGTTGGTCGCAGCACCTGCAGAGCGCGCCTGCTCGCTCTCGGCTCCATCTGGAGTCAGCTTGAACGCGGTGGCACCTACTGCCGCTCCGGATAGGACGCCTGAGAGAATGTCCACCAGGAGCATGAGTCCATAGCCCTTGTGTCCACTGGTTTCCCTGAGACCCCCCAGGGGAAGAATGTAGCCGCCACCTGTTCGAGCGTCGGGCTTGGTGGAAGGATTACCATCGCGGTCCATGACCCAGCCCAGAGGCACATCGTGATTGCGCCGCGCGGCTATCTGCAGCTTCCCAGAGGCCACAACAGTGGTGGCGAAGTCCATCACGAAGGCCGGAGGCGTTTTAGTGGGGGCAGCCACCGCGATGGGATTGGTACCGAAGAAGCCGGTGCGTCCCCCTGTGGGGGGCGTGGTCCCTCCGGCACCGATGTTTGTCATGCAGAAGCCGATCATGTCGTGCTCTACGGCCATTTTGGCGTAGAAACCGGCTATTCCGAAATGGGAGCTGTTCCGCACTGAGACGAAGCCAGCTCCGGTGGCCTGGGCCTTGCGAATTGCCACCTCCATGGCACGCCGTCCCACTAACATGCCCAGTCCGTTAGCGCCATCTAGCAGAGCGGTTGAAGGTAGCTCGTGGACGACCACGACCTCCGGGTTGGCCTGGACAGCCCCATTCTTGAGTCGAGTCACATTGCCGGACAGGCGCGGCATTCCGTGGGATTCGATACCGTAGATGTCCGATTTGACGAGAACCTCCGCGGCGTCTCGCGCGTTGGCCGCCGTTAGTCCAAGGTTGGTGAAGACGGTGACGACGAACTGCTCCAGTCGCTTGGCATCAACCACAACGGTCTCTATGGCTGTTTCCACTGCCAAGTAGTACCTCCATTCCGCTCCCGGCTACGCTGGTGACTCGGGAGCTAGCTATGATTTCGCACTCGGAGGCCGGCATTGCCCAAGCGGTCGGCTTGGCCCCATAAATGCCTCACTGTGGTGCGATGAGTATAGCTATGTCGCGTGACGATGGCAAACAAATACGAAAGAACCCAAGAGCTACGCGAAAAGAACAGTCGTGTCCCGCGACAGGAGCAATACGATGGGGAAACGGTGGCCCGCAGAGGGAAGCCAATCGGACATGCCTAAGCAGGGTCGCGCTGGCCAACAATCGCTGGCCAGCAGGCCCAGGCCGCGTTCCTCCGTCCTGGGCTCCTTTAATGGCGTGCTACTACTTATCTGCCTGGGCGTGAACTTAGACGTTCGTAGACTGCCATTTGCTGAGCTACCAGGTCCTTGGTTATTTCACGAATGGTGTCTCGCTCCCGGACTGCCTCGTTTGAAGGCCAGTGTTCTCTTTCACTCTGCAATGTCAGCTCTCTCCGTTCGTGAGCCCTTTGCAGCCTCTTGCTCAGGTCTATACTGTGGTAGGGCTTCGTCAGATAGTCATCGGCTCCCCGCTTAATTGCTTCGACAGCGATAACTGCATCCACCAGGGCACTGAGCACTACCACGCACGTTTCGGGGTGGTCCGTCCTGAACTTTCCCAGTACCTCCAACCCGGACATGCCGGGCATCTTGACATCTAACATCATCAGATCAAAATCCTGGCAAGCCGCCTTATCAAGGGCATCTCTCCCACTGGACACGGTTACACACTCGTACCCCAACTTAGACAACTGACTCGACAGAACATACCGCATTGACTCTTCGTCATCCACTATCAGAGCCTTCTTTACGGGCTGGCTCATCTCATTGCTCCTTCTGAGGCTGTACTCAGGCTTTAGTGGGCATCGTCACGAGGCGATCCGCATGCTTTTGGCTCTCTGCTTCTATCTCTGGCTGGGCTGTGGTGATGGCAGGTACGATCGGCAGCTCGACGATGAAGGTCGCTCCCTTATCTAGCTCACTCTGTACCCGAATTCTACCACCATGCTGCTGAATGGTGCCGTAGCAGATACTCAGGCCAAGCCCCGTGCCCTTCCCTACATCTTTAGTGGTGAAAAACGGATCGAATATCACCGCCAGGTTCTCCGGCGGGATACCCGGGCCATTGTCAGTAATCTCAAGGTGGATCATATGACCTACCTGCTCTGTCCTGACCAACAATCTGCCGCCTCCATGAGCCGCTAGCATGGCCTGTTCGGCATTGATAATGAGGTTTAGCACAACCTGCTGGATGCCGTGCGGGTCAGCATAAGTCAGGGGAAGGTCGGGGTGCAGATGCTCGACCAACTTGATGTTGCTCACCTCTAATGCGTACCTACGCAGCTCCAGTGCATCCTTGACCACTGCGTTTACCGACGTGTCGACCTTTAGCCTCTCGCTGGGGCGAGCAAAGGAAAGGAGATTTTGGACAATTCTCAAAGAGCGCTCTGCCTCCGTCAGGATCATCTCCACTTCACCTTTGGTGGGCTCATCGAGATTTCTCTCCATGGTCAGCTGGGCCAGGCCCCACATGCTGGCCAGGGGGTTATTGAGCTCGTGGGCGACTCCGGAGACTAGCTGTCCCACGGCGGCGAGCTTGGCCGACTCAATGCTCTGGGCGTGAGCCGCCTTCAGATCCTCGTTTGCTTTCCAGAGAGTCTCATTGGTCTTTGTGAGTACCCCTTGCTGCCGTTGTATGGTTCTCCAACCGCTCCAGACGATGGATACCAAGCCTCCATACAAGACCAAAAAGCTGGCACCCAGAGCGCCATATCTGAGCCATGCCATGTTGCGGGCATCCTGGCTATTAGTCTGAATGGAAAACTGATCCGTTGAGAACAATGCCGAGACGCCCACCGCGAGGGCGAGCAAGATCAGGAAACTGAAGACCGCGAACTGAACCAGCAGGTTGTCTCTTAACACTTCCTACCTCCTGGATATATCCTTTGCCCATGTCTCAGGTTGTGTGATATTGGATTACTCGTATGTTATGAAGATGCTGAGATACTATAATCATGAGGCCTTCCGGTTAACATGTGGATAAATATGGGTAAAGGTTGAGTGAGGAAGTTAAGTGAAGGGAAGTTTGCCGCGGCGTCCCAAAGTAGCCATCGGTTAGCTAGGTGGGCACGCTGGTGCATGGGAGGCAGATAGTAGCGGTCCCGCTACCACCTTGGTTGCCCGTCGTGAAGGCATGGCCCTCAGACGCATGTCTTGAACAGCATCACCCCAGGCTTCTAGCCACCTCCTGGGGTTTCCTCAGCAGATACATGAGAGGGATAGCTGCCACTACTGTTGCCAGGGTCGCATAGATAGCCAGGTCATAGGATCCCGTGGTGTCGAAGACCCAGCCATAATAGACCGGCCCTACCACGCCGACGCCAATGGCACCACACTGCACCAATCCCTGGAGAGATCCAAAGGCCCGTGCACCAAAGAGCTGCATGATGAGAAAGGGCCGCAGGGGTATTGTGCCGCCAAAGCCGATCCCAAAGACCAGCGCGAAGATACATAGCAGCCAGGTTTGCGAAGAGCCAACTACGCTGAGGAGAAGCAGTCCCACGATCTGGCACGCTATTAGTCCACCCAGGATTATCCTGAAGTCAACCATATCCGCCAGGACTCCAGTGCCAATGCGACCAACGCCACTAAGCAGGAACAGCAGTCCCACAATACCAGCCGCCTGGGCAGAGCTGTAGTTCATGTCCTCCAGCAAGGGGATCAGGTGAACCATCAGGCCACTGATACCCACAAACATGATTGCAAACAGGACCGTGAGAGCCCAGAAATCCCGGGTATGCACAGCCTGGGCCACGGTGAGTCCGCTGGAGGCTCCCTCAAAAGCCAGTCTGGGTACCTCAGTCTCACCGGTATCTGTTTCCCCGGGTGCAGCTCCGTCAGGCAGGTAGCCATAGGGCTCTGGCCTGGAGCGTGCCACCAGGGCCAGGGGAATTCCCACTATCCACAAGCCAACGCCCAGTATTATTATGGCTATGCGCCAGCCTAGCATTCCCTCCATGATAGCTACTACGACCACGAAGGGGCCGGCCACCACTGGCCCAAGCATGGCGATGCCTAGGGCTCTCCCGCGCAGCCTTTGGAACCAGTTGGCAACGGCCACGGACCACGAAACGCCGTGGCCAGCGCCACCCATCCCCAGGGAGGCGATGAGGAAGGCGATATAGAATGTCCACAGTGAGTTGGCGTAGCCCATCATGACCATCCCCGCTCCACCGAAAACCACGCTTATCAAAATGACCATCCGGGGACCCCACCGGTCCACCAGGAAACCGATCACCGGCGCCAGCAAGCCAGACTCCAGTTGACGGAGGGAAAACGCTCCAGAGGTGAGGGCACGAGTCCAGCCAAACTCATGAAGGATGGGGAGAAAAAACACATTGAAGCCCACGCCGAACGCAGCCGTAAGGTAGAAGTTAAGCCCAACGCTGGCGGCTACGATGTACCATCCGTAGAAGACCTTTCTCATCATAGGCATGGGTTTTCTGGGTTTGTTTTGCTCCTCAATCCGTTGGGTTGTTAGATGATTAATTGGGCGCAGGGGGTTTCACCGCAATGGAGCGTATCACTCAAAGCCCGTGGTGTAAACGGGTGATCAGCGCAAGAAGGAGAACCCCCATAACTTTTGCCTGTCACAGCGTCAAAGTGAGAGCCGTATATGTGTCTGTCCCTGTTCAATTATGCTGAGTCTGCCGAAAGGTATTGGTATGTTGTGTTAGCCGTTTTCAGTTCCTCAGTAGCATCCCCGGCTGGCAGTGGCGGCAGTAGTTGGTGGGGCGCTGGTTTGCGCCGATGGCGGTGATGTTGCCACCGCAGCGGGGGCAGGGTGATCCCCCCTTACCATGCACCTGAAGGAAGTCCCTGGTCTTCAGATGTGTGGTGTCTCCTGTGCGCTCCCGCAGGATGGCGATGGCGTGATGCAGCACCGTGGGAATGGCCAAGTGCAGACGGCTCAGTTCCTCGTCGGATAGGGCCTTGCGCTTCTTGAAGGGGAAGATGACGGCCTCGAAGAGGACCTCATCGGCGTAGGCGTTACCGATGCCCGCCAGGAACTGGCCCCGGGTGAGCACCCCCTTGATCTCCCCATGAAAGCGACGAAGTCTCTGTTTGAATTCGGAGAAGGCGGGGTACTGGTCCAGGACGTCGGGCCCCTGCTCGCCTAGACGGGGCACCTCTCCCAGTTGGGAGGATGTGATGTAGTAGGCCATGCCCATCTGGGTCTCGTCCAGGTAGCGCAACTCCTTCCCATTGGACAGGGACAGGAGGAAGGAGGTCTTCTTGACCAGGCGCGCCGAGGGCGGGCAGAGTTGGATTGCCCCGGTGAGCATGGGGTTCACCACCAGCATTCGCTCCGCCGAGAGCTCCATGAGGAGGAACTTGCCCCGGCGGCTGAAGCCGAGGAAGGAGCGCCCGATTACGTCCTCGGCAAAACCGGTGGAAGTCAGGACTCGCAGCTCCAGAGGTTTTAGCACCCGGGCCTGCTCAACCACCCGGTCCCTGATCCGCTGGTTGAGGAAGTCCTTGATTACCTCCAGGTCAGGCGCTTCGGGCATGAGTCAACTCCTTCTGCAAGCAGAGCACAGGCCAGGCGGGTGGTAGAAGTGGGTTCGTTGGGGATATTGGGGATATGGGTTCGTTGGGGATATGGGGGATATCGGAATGTCCCATCTGTCATGCTGAGGGAATCTCCACATGTTGGGACAACCGAAGCATCTGGCTCACAGGGAAGAGACCCTTAGCGGAGTTCCCCCTTCTTCGTTTCACCCAAGGGCAAGCTCTGAACAGGATTCTTCAATCACTTCACTTCTTCATAGTGACAGACAGTGAAGAATGCAGAGAGACAGCCGATCAGTTCTGGCCGAACTGGTCACCCAGCTGATCAAGGAAGTCCTGCACCTCGGGGGAGAGATCAGGTTCCTCCTCCGGTCTGCCTTCCTCCAACCTCTTGACCCTATCCTCGTACTGGTGCTCCAGTTGCTCCACCAAGACCCGTATCTCTGGGCTGCGACTCATGGCCGAGGATATCTCTTCATTCTGCTGTCTGGCCCGCATTTGGACCCTCTCCAGGTCCATCTCGAAGTCATATAGCTTGCACAGCAACTCCAGGAGGCGTAGACGGCCGGCATGATCTACCTCCATCTGGGCATACTGAGGCAGGTGGGCTATCAGCCCCATGGTCTCGATACCCGACTTTGTTGCTTCTTGGGAGATCAGGGAGGCGATGCTGGTGGGTCCCTCGTAGTTGCTGGAATATACGCCAAGACTCCTCACCTGTTGCAGGGTGTGTTCGCCCGTGGCGGCCCCGGTTACCAGTATAGGCCGGGTATGGGGCACCAGGTCGTACATGGCCCCAAGGAGGCAGTATCTCCTTACTCCGAGCTTCTCCAAGAGCTTCATAACGGAGTGAACGTAGCCTTCACCGTTCAGGTGAGGCTCCAGCAGATGCAGGAAGATGAAGTCGTTTTCCCCCGGCCCTCTGGCGTACCTGACATGTACGGTGGGCACCGTCACCTGACGCTGCCCTTCGAGGGTATATATGGTGGGGCGATAGCGAGTGAAGTCGAAGAAGATGCCAGGCCTGGCGAGCTTGGCCACGTCTTGAGCCTGAAAGTGGCGCTCCAGACTGCGGAAGGTGAGGCGGCCCACACTTCCCACGTCCACCCAGGGGCGAAGAGTGGCGAGGGCATGGGGGTTCCTCAACTCCGGGATAGGTTCGTCTATCTCAAAGGCCCCGAATTTCATAGGTACATTTTACCACAGGATGCACCCATAGCGCAGCCGCGCCTACCCTTCGGGTAGTGTCAAGAGAAGAGTGTAAATTCTCTGAAGGGTTTTTCCTCCCAGGAAGTGTTGAGATGGGTGATAATGCCGTAGATGATTCGGTCTATACTAGCTGAGTTCTGAAAGCAGCTCATGGGCCTGGTTCTGCGCCGTATTTCTCGGAAGGCCCTCTCGATGGCATTGGTGGTACGTACCTTCTTCCAGTGGTGCTATGCATGCGCCCCGGGTTCGCTCGTAAGCTGGGGTAGTCCGTTGGTGTAGTGCGGCTCTGCCGCGTTAGCACTGCCATTCCTGCTGGGATGGTCTGGCTAGCGACATCTGTTTCTGAGATTCCTGCTAATAGGGGAGGAGTAGATTTGCCTGGGATCTGGCAGATGCCCAGACCCTTTCAATCTCCCCGGATGCGGAGGATCATCGGAACCTGTCGAACGAATTCATGTACGCGGCCAAAGCCAGGGGCGTAGGTACTCCTACGCCCTTTAGATAGAATGATCCAGATCGTTCTTCAATATTGAACTTCTTCTCCCCCAATCGATCGCGTGACAATCCGTCAAACAGTGGCCTATGGTGATTGTAAGGAATGACGAACGCGATTTTTCTATCAGCCAAAACAGGCACGATGAAGGTTGGAAGGTCAGTTACTAGCAGCTTGTCACTGAAGCCAAACCAGTACTCTGCCCTAGTTCCAGAAGGCGTGGTGGAAACTCCCATGATTCCCTGTTTCCCATTCACTGTGAAATGCCGTCTCGTATGAACCCTCAGAGATCCAGATCCACAGGCCTCCTTGATTTGGTCTAGCGCCCAAGCGCGACCTTCACTCTCTAGCCGCGTATTGCGGTTTCTCTTCATAAGCAGAACACCTCCACCTGTCTTTCCTAAGCCCGCGTCAGTCTTGCCGGTAAATTGACTAGGATATGGCCTGTTGATGAACTCTTTCAAGGCTTCTTCTGTTACGCGTACGTAACGCCTATCAGCCAAGAACGCCTTGAGCTCCATCGTTTCTACCAAGTGTTGGACGGCTTCTTGAGGTATTTTTAATATCTCTGCCACTTCGTTCGGGGTATATATTCTGTCTACCATAGCATATTCTCCTTATAACACTATGCGTAGTGTTATTTCCTACTGCAGAAAGAATACCGCATGATATTTTTCTTGTCAAGATGTAGCGGTCTGTTCTTGCGGAATTCATAACGGAGACCTTTGATACAATAGTAGTTAGGGTGACCAGCAACCCCACCTATTGTGGTCCTCAGATCTTCGGGACAAGAAACGGAGTTCTCCGCTTGCATACGTGACTTGTACACCTGGCCATGTAGGGACCTCAAAGGCCACTTGACGCCCGTGCCTGCCTCGCCTAGACTGTAGACTGACCAGTCGGTCTGGAGAGAAGGCATGGCGGACAAGGATACCCAGGTTCAACCCGTTCCGGGGGGCAAGGAGTCCACCCGCCAGCGCATCCTTGATGCGGCCACGGAGGTCTTCTCAGAAAAAGGCTACCACGGCACGGCCGTGGACGACATCGTAAAAGTGTCCCAGACCTCCAAAGGCTCCTTCTACTTCCACTTCCCCAGCAAGCAGGACATCTTCTTCTCCCTGGTAGACCGTTTCATCGCTTCCCTGGCCCGGTCAGCGGAGGAGGCCATAGGCCAGGAGAGGGGGGCGCTGGCTAAGGTGAATGCCGCCCTGGAGACGGTGTTCAACACCTTCTCTCGACATCGCAGTCTAGCCAAGATCCTCCTTGTGGGAGGTGTTGGCTTGGGCAAAGCCTTCGATGAGCGCCTGCTGGCCATCCACGCCAGGTTTGCCTCTCTGATCAAGGAGCACCTGGATGGAGCGGTGGCCGAAGGCTCGATACCACCGTTGAACACGGAGATAACAGCATATGCCTGGCTGGGCGCCGTGAACGAGGTGATAGTCCACTGGCTGTACACCGACCAGCCCCTCCACGGATGGAAGGGCCAGCCCGACCCCCTGGAGGAGACTCTGGACACCCTGAAAGAGCTTCTTCTTCGCAGCATCTGCGCCGGAGCGGAGAGGTAGGTAGAAGTCGTGAAGTTCAAGGACATACGAGAGTTCATCACCTTCCTTGAGGGCAAAGGGGAGTTGCTCCGCATCAAAACCTCCGTTAGCTGCGAGTTGGAGATTACGGAGATAACCGACCGCGTGGTGAAACGGGGAGGACCTGCCCTCCTCTTCGAGAACGTGGAGGGGTATCACATGCCCGTCCTCATCAACACCTACGGGTCAGCGCAGCGCACCGCCTGGGCACTGGGCGTCGAGCGCCTGGACGACCTGGGTGACCGGGTAGGAAAGCTCCTGGGGATGGTGCAGGGCCCACCTTCAGGCCTCGTGGACAGGGTGCGCACCCTGGTGGATATTGTCAAGATGGCGGGGTATCAGCCCAAGCTGGTCCGCGCTGCACCCTGCCAGGAGGCAGTCCTCACCGGCCCGGACGCCGACCTGAACCGTCTCCCCATCCTCAAATGCTGGCCCATGGACGCCGGGCGCTTCATCACCCTGCCCCTGGTGATAACCAAAGACCCCGAGACTGGCGCCCGCAACGTGGGGATGTACCGGATGCAGGTCTACGACGGCCAGACCGCTGGGATGCACTGGCAGACCCACAAGGTGGGCACCCATCACGAGCGTGTGGCCCTGGAGCGGGGCCAGGAGCGTCTGGAAGTGGCCGTGGCCCTGGGCGGTGACCCCGCGACCATCTGGACAGGCTCGGCGCCCCTGCCCCCGGACCTGGATGAGCTGGTCATGGCCGGCTTCCTGCGTGAGGAGGGGGTGGAGTTGGTGAGGGGCAAGACCGTCGATCTGGAGGTTCCAGCCGACGCGGAGATTGTCCTGGAAGGGTACGTTGTTCCGGGCGAGCTTCGCACCGAGGGCCCCTTCGGCGACCACACGGGCTACTACTCCCTGGCAGACCAGTACCCGGTGTTCCACCTCACCGCCATCACCCATCGCCACAGCCCCATCTACCCGGCCATCGTCGTTGGGCGTCCCGTGCAGGAGGACTACTACATGGGCAAGGCCACGGAGCGACTCTTCATGCCCATCATCCGGATGATGCTGCCGGAGGTTGTGGACATCAACATGCCCGCGGAGGGGGTGTTCCACAACCTGGTCATCGTTGCCATCAACAAGGAGTACCCGGGGCAGGCCCGCAAGGTGATGTACGCCCTGTGGGGACTTGGCCTCATGATGCTGGCCAAGACCATTGTGGTGGTTGACGGCTCTGTCGACGTGCAGGACCTGTCCGAGGTGGCGTGGCGGGTCACCAACAACCTCAATCCTGAGCAGGACATCGTCTTCGCCTCCGGCCCTGTTGACGACCTCGACCATGCCTCGCCGACGCCCAAGCTCGGCAGCAAGATGGGGATAGACGCCACGGCCAAAGGCCCCCTGGAGGGCCGCACCAGGGCGTGGCCCCCGGACATAGTCATGACCGACGAGATAAAGGCCCTGGTGGACCGCAAGTGGCAGCAGTACGGGCTGTGAAGCTATTAGAGCCGCTCATCCCGTAGGGGCAGGTTTCAAACCTGCCCCTACGTCACGAAGGGCATAAACGAATAGGATGAATGTTATGCTGAGCGCCCCCTTTTGTCATTCCGAGGAGTCCCGACTCGTCGGGACGACGAGGAATCTGGGGCGTGGGTCTTCCCCAAGCGGAGTATAATCTGAACGGGGTGACACCTTGGCGCAGGCAGGGACGAACACAGAATGACCACAGGTGACAAGTGCAGCTACCCGCGATGCAACCTGCTGCCAGACGACGGCTGCAACGGCTACTGCATTCTTCACTACGACAGTGCGGACAAAGACGTGGCTTTGTTCAACCGCAGGTTGGAGGAGAAGATACAGAGCGATGAAGGTGCCCCCGGTGTAAAGGAGATTGACCTGTCCGGTGTAGTCTTCCCCGCGGACGCCAACTTTGGTGGCAGGGTGTTCAAGAAGGTCGTCAATTTCCAGGATGCCACGTTCGCCAGTCAGGCAGACTTCTCCTATGCCAAGTTCCACGGTGCGGCAAGCTTCTTTCGTGCAAGGTTCCACGGTTGGGCCTGGTTTGGGAGTACCGAGTTCCACCGTGCGGCCAACTTCTGGGATGTCCAGTTCCGCAATAGAGCCAACTTCCCAGATGCCCAGTTCCACGGCCAAGCCTCATTCAATGCTGCCGAGTTCCATGGTGTGGCTGACTTCACAGATGCCAAGTTCCGCGGCGAGGCCAACTTCATGAAAGCCAAGTTCCGCGGCGGAGCCTACTTCTGGGTTGCCGAGTTCCACGGCACGGCCAACTTCTTGATCGCCAAGCTGCGCCTCATCCTGGACTCCATCCGGTTCGAGCACACTATCTTCGCCCTGCCCTTTGCATACCTGGGCATGGTGCTGGCCCTTCCTCGGACGGAAGGGCTGGCCGCGGGAGGCTATGCCTCCAGCAAGCCAGCCACCGACACAAGTGCAATCACTGAGGTCACTTGGGAAACCCAATGTTTTTGCCTTCAGACGCCAAAATGGAGAGTGCAATGTCCAATACAGACAAACAGCAACCCCCAGTGGTGCGCCCCCTCGCACTTGCCCTGCTTTCTTTGGTTGCTCTCATCGCAGCGCTCATGGCAACTGCCAAGCTAATCAAGACCGACCAACCCCTGGACTTCCTGATTCCCTACAATCAGTATATTGCTGTAGGCTTGATCGTAATTTTCGGTGCCTTTGTGGTGGAGTTCGGAAGCCAGTGGATATACGGTGTGGCACACCGTCGCTCTGGCAGTGACATCGCCGCTGCCCTTCGGGTAGTAGCGCGCCTTGCCGCTTACGCAATAATACTGGCTACAGTGGTATCCCTGTTGACCTCCAACGCAGCGGCGGCCCTGACTGCGGGCAGCTTCGCCGGCCTAGTTGCAGGCTTGGCCACCCAGACGGTGATTGGCAACGCAGTGGCTGGTGTCTTCCTTGCCATATCCCGGCCGGTGCGTATTGGAGATAACATTACAGTAGGTGGAAACTCGGGAACCGTGAAGAACATTACCCTCATGCACACAGTGCTGAATGCAGAAGACCGGGACATCATGATTCCAAGCTCCAATATAGTAACGTCGGTTCTGGTTAAGCATTTCTCAGTTCAGTAGATTCTGGACAGAACTTATTCTTGAAGAAAAGAAGGGTGTGGAATCCGCCTACATCGCCAAGCTCCGGCTCATCCTGGACTCCATTCGGTTCGAGCACACCATCTTCGCACTGCCCTTTGCCTACCTGGGCATGGTGCTGGCCCTTCCTCGGACGGAAGGGCTGGCCGCCGATGGCTATGCCTCCAGCAACCCCACCACAGACAGGTCCTCGTCCAGGTCTTCCCAGTGAATGCCCACGCCTTCACCTATGAGCCGCCAGTTACCTCTCTCTTTGTCACCAGCGTCCCTCAGTCGTGGGAACCATTCGAGGGGAGCGCTAATCTCCCGCCCATCGGCTAGCCGCACGTGAAGCATAGAAGCATCGAACCACACTTCTGTGGCAAGTGCAGGTGAAGATTTAGCGTATTTCATGGTTGTCTCTTGGCCTGTAGCATATCGTATACTATGGCCTAGTTTCCGATACAATCATAGGTCATAGGCAGCCGTCCATCCTTCGACTGGCTCAGGATGAGCGGCTCATGGTTCGACTGATCCGACTTTGTCGAGACTCTCGATCCCATCGGGGTCGGAGCTCACCACGAGCGGTTGATTGTGATGCCCTTCTCCGCCTGTACGCACTAGCTCCCCTGGCCAAAGGGCCACAGGCCTTCCCACTCCCAGGAGATGTGAGGGTAACGGCCAGCCACCAGGTCGAGGTGCTCTTTAGATAGAAGCGGGGCCTGGGGAAGCTCCCTGTCAACCCCAGGGCCTTTTCTCGAAGGCTTGTTGGAAGCGAAGCCCTTCCCTGGAAGGGCGAAGCCCAGGAGTTCCTCATCAAGGCCCAGCCCCTTTGCCTGGGCCAGCACCTTGAAGTCGCCCATCTCACCGGCCTTGACCAGGTCCAGCATACCCATTCGATTGGTGTCCCGTTCCCTCTGAGACAATTCCCTCTCACCAAGGGAGTCCAAAAAGAAGGAGAACCCCAGGTTTTGTAGGAACTCCCGTTGAGTGGTGAAACCCATCGTGGTCAGCCCGTGTTCCTCTCCTGAACGCATCAAAGAGGTGAAGTCCACGTGGGCCGTGATATCCTGACGGCCTACGCGCTGGTAAGGATTGCCCCCCAGGACGTGCCTGTAGTAGCAACGTAGGGTGCCACGGGATCGTTCGAGAGAGTACAGGTCCGGGGCTACATGGCCGTAGTCGAAGGTGAGCACCAACCCTCGTCTCAATACATTGGATAGCTCTTCTACCCACCCATTCATAGCCAGGTTTATCTCCCCCCGAAATCCCTCCGGCAAGTTCAGGTCCAAGCTCGATAGTCGCTGCTCCAGTCGGGGCGTAGAGGGCTCGTCAAGGACCTCTACAAACTTGCCTTCTTTCAAAGTGACGTAGACCTCTTTGACATGTCTCCCTTGTATGGCAAAACGGTGGACGGGGAAGGCGTCCAGGAGCTCATTGGAGAGGACGCATCCCACCACGTCCCTGAATGGCAGGCCGCGGGCCTTGATTGGTTGGACATTGACTGAAGAGTCCCGGGCAGCTTCGTAGTCCACCCCAATATACTCCAGGGCATTGGGGAACCCAGAGGGTAGACCAGATGAATATGCCACGATATCCCGGGCCAGGACACCCCCGCCTGCGCCCACCTCCAGCACGTAGAAGGGGGAAGGCGAGCCCATAAGCTCCCACAGTTGCTCCAACTGAAGTGCTACCAACGCACCGAAGATGGGGTGGGCTACGGGCGAGGTGTAGAAATCCCACTCGCCTCGATGCATCCTGGCGGTGTAGTAGCCTCCACGAGGCGAGTAGAGTGCCACCTCCATGAACTGGGCGAAGGTGATTCTACCCCGCTCCAGAACAAGCCTTTCGATTTCACCCTCGACCCCCTCAGCCATACCATCTCCTCTACTCAAACCAAGCCCCCGTGACACAAAGGGACGCTTCTCGGGAAGAACGTCCCCTTATCGGTTGATCAATGGCTACGGAGTCCAGAGTTACTCGCGTTGCCCGATGGGCATGTACTCCAGGTCCATTGGGCCCTCGTACAGGAGCATGGGACGCAGCAGAATGTTGTCCGAGAACTGCTCCATGACCTGCACCGTCCAGCCCGGGATGCGTCCCATGGCGAAGATGGAGACGAACAGGTCGTCAGGAACCTCCAGGAGGTGGTAAATGGCCCCTGCCCAGAAATCCACGTTAACAGCGATCCCTCGCGAGGCTTGGGGCTTCATCAGCTCTTCTACCTTGCTAAGGATGCGGAACCATTGAGGCTGGCCCCTGCTTGCTCCCAGCGCCATGCAACCCTCTCGGAGATGGCGAGCTCTGGGATCCGCGACCTTGTATACTCGGTGGCCGAAGCCCATGATTCGCTCATTCCTTTCCAGGGCCCCTTGGATGTACTCCTCCACCCTATCCTCTGTCCCGATTTCCATGGCCATCGTGTAGGTAGCCCATGCAGCTCCTCCGTGCGCCGGACCTTTCAGTGTGGCGATGCCCGCCACTACGGCGCAGTGCAGGTCGGCAATGGTGCTGGCCGCCACACGGGCAGCGAGGGCGGAAGCGTTGATCCCGTGCTCGGCGTGGAGCACAAAATCCCTGTCGAGGAGCTTGGCCTCCTCTTCAGATGGCTCCTGGCCACTGAGCATGTACAGGAAGTTTGCGGCGTGACTCAGCTTGGGATTGGGCTCTATGGGCTGTTTCCCCTCCCTTATGCGGGCATGGGCAGTGACGATGGTTGGAGCCTGGGCGGTCAGTCGGATGCCCTTGCGCAGGGTACTCTCCTGGGATACATCTCCTGCATCGGCCTCGTAGGCGGCCAGGGCTGAGACAGCAGTGCGCAACACGTCCATGGGGTGAGCCTTCTGGGTCAACTCGATGATCCTAATCACCTCTTGGGGGATGGAGCGATTGGCACGAAGATGGGCATCGAAGTCATCTAGCTCCTTCTGTGTGGGTAGCTTTCCATGGAAGAGCAGATAGGCGGTCTCCTCGCAGGTGGAGTTCTCCGCCAGGTCGTCGATAGAGTAGCCCCGGTAAAGCAGCTTCCCTGTATCGCCGTCGACGAAACTAGACAGGGTCTTATCGAGGTAGATGCCCCTGAGTCCCCTTTTGAGCTCTAACGCTGTTGTCATTGCGCCCCCCTAGGCAATTTCGTCCAAAATTTTCAAGACCACCAGGTTATCCATTCCATGCACCTCCTCTCCTCACCCCCTTTAGAAATCACAGCCGCTGATTCCTGGGCCTGAGTCGGGTCTACGAAGTGCGGGCCTTCAAAACTGCTATCCTTAATAGTTCTCAAGATGATGAGAAGAATCTCCCCCTTAGAGGGCATCTTCCCGCCATTTTCCACTCGACCTAACCCTTGCCCTTTACTGCAAATGAATAACTGCCAATATATCATTGGCGTCCTGGCATTGTCAATGCGAATCATTGCAGACCTTGTTTGCTGCAACGATTTGCGAAACTTTCCACGATATAAACCATCATGAAACGTTATTGACATCGGCCAGAAGTGAGTGACATAGTAGAGGCAGGTGGATAGGGAGACAGACCTGCAGGGGCCACCTTGAGGGATATGCTCTCCAGTAGTGCTAGGGTGGGTCTTCCTGCTCACGAGCGGAAACGATATCCTAAGGGGAGGACGTGGGCGGAGGAGAGGTCTCTTTTGTTTTTTCCATCTGCTTCAGAAGGGGGGAATCCCTCTGGACATTATCTACCGGCGGGAAGACCCTGAACCTCTGGAGCAACGACTGAGCAGGGTCATCGAAAATGCAAAGCCGAAAAGCGTTCAACAACTGGTGGATGCCTTCACCATCTAGAGGCCATTTCAAAACGGAGTTTTGAAATGGGGCCACCCCGCCACCTGTGGGGTGGGGTAGCTTTGTTTCAAAAGCCCTGGAAGGCTTTTGAAACAGCTTCTAGGCAATCTCATCTTCCCAGGCTTGATATGTGCGCTAAGAGCGCGCCTTCACCTTAAGGGGCGCTCACTCTTTCTTCCATTCGTGGTGGCCCCAAGCATCTTCTGGCTGCTTGAGAACACCACGGCTTGACTCTGCCCTATTGAGGAGTCTTCACGTAGTCTTCAGTTGCTTGCGAAGGAGAACTCTCCCTCGATGGACCCGAGTCTTGAAGGAAGATATGGTAACGCCCAGGACCTCGGACGCCTCGGCATTGGATAGCTCCTGGATATCGCGCAAGATCACAGCAGCCCTAAGGTCCGGGGGCAGTGATGCAATGGCCTTGCCCATCTCCTCACGCAGCTCGGAGTTAATGGCAATCCCCTCAGGGTTACCAGAAGGAGAGGGATCAACGGTCGAATCTATCACATTCACATCATTGTAGCCTGTTGCGGTTGAGGCCCGAGCCCGTTTTTCCTTTCGTAGCCGCATCAGGCAGGCGTTAACGGCGATCCGGTAAAGCCATGTGCTGACCGATGATCCACCCCGGAAAGAGGCCCAGCTGCGATACGCCGAGAGGAAGGTCTCCTGGGTGATGTCCTCGGCATCCTGGGCGTTGTTCATCATTCGGTAGACCACGTTGTAAACGAAATCTGTGTGTTGCTCAACGATAGACTGGAAGTCATCTTGATTCATGCTGAGTGAAGCCCCTTTGGATACGCTGGCACAGACCCTGCACCCCCTGGCCGCGGCCTGCATCGAATTATACAGGATTCCGAATCCAGGAAAAACGCTTGACCAGACGGGGTTTCGTTCTTATATTAGTTAAGGCATGGTGTCTCCCTTGGAATTCCGCGTTGAGGACGTAAAGTAGGCAGCATGGCGGATAAGCTCTGGGGCATATTCCCCTCCGGGGACAGAGATCTGTCGTGCCAGAAGTTCCAGCAGATGTCGTCAGAGTACCTGGAGGGCACTCTGGAACCCCAAAAGCTGTGGGAGTTCAACTATCACGCTGAGCGGTGCAAGGGCTGTAACTCTTTTGTCTCCAGCCTGCGAGCTACTATCCGGGCCCTTAACTCTCTCCCTCCTGAGAATGCTCCTGAGGAGTTGAAGCAGCGACTTCGGCAGCAATACCCTGGGGAAAGCAACAGCACCGATATCGGTAGATAGAAACCGCTACACCCTCTGTTTTGCGGCAAGGTTTCTTCCATGTGCCGTGGCAGGCTGTGACCTATTGCATAGGTGCCGAGAACTTTGCAGCACTCCCTGGTCGCGCTGGTCTGGTTTTGTTCAAGCCCTAAGGCTGTTGCCCCCCGACGATGGCACTCTTCTCCAGACGGGCATGCCGCGATGTGATTTGACTCGTGACTTCAACAAGAGAATACCGCTGTAAGAGGGTGTTTCCCAAGCCGCGGAAGGCCCCCATCCTAACCTTCCCCCGCGAGCGGGGGAAGGGATTTCTCTCCCCCGTCGCACGGGGGAGAGTCAGAGAGGGGGTAGACCGTTCGCAATGTAGCGCATCCCTTTGAAAACACCCTCTTAGAGATACTATAGCCGAACCGCAGAATCTAGGGGATCAGGAGCAACTTACCTGTAGTCAGGCGCCCTTCGAGCTGCCGGTGTGCCTCCACCGCATCCCTCAATGGAAACTTGCTGTGGATGCGGAGGTTGAGCTTGCGGGACTGGACCCACCCTAAGACATCACCCGCCCGTTGAAGCAGCTCCTCCCGCGTGGCCGTGTAAGACCCCAGGTTGGGCCGGGTTAGGAAGAGCGATCTGCCACTGAGGATGGAAGAGGCAATCGGCGGAACGGGACCGCTGGCCTGACCGTACAAGACCATGTAGCCACGGGAGGCAAGGCAGGCTACGCTCTTATCGAAGGTGGTAAGACCCACGGCATCGTAGACCACCTGGATGCCGTCTCCACCGGTGATCCTTTTGACCTCCTCCTCGAAGTCCTCCACCGTGTAGATAATCACGTGGTCAGCCCCGGCCTCAGAGGCGAGCTTCGCCTTCTCTTCGGTAGAGACCGTTGCGATTACCTGGGCACCAAGGGACTTTGCCATCTGGGTCAATAGAAGTCCGACACCTCCAGCAGCCGCGTGGACAAGGCAGGTGTCTCCAGGCTTCAGGGGATAGGTGGAATAGCAGAGGTAGTGAGCGGTCATACCCTGGAGCATCGCGGCCGCGCCCGCCTCAGCATCCAGACCCTCTGGCAGCTTCACCAAACGCCAGGAAGGTGCGACTACCTTCTCCGCATACGATGCACGAGCACCCGTGTACGCTACCAGGTCTCCCTCCACCACCTCCGAGACACCTTCCCCAACTTGAGTAACTACGCCGGCAGCCTCCACTCCAGGGATGGCAGGGGGGGCTGGAAGATTCGGGCCAGAGCGGAAGTATACATCCGTGTAATTTACGCCAATGGCCTTTACGTCTATCAGTGCTTGGCCAGCTCCCGGGATCGGGTCTGGGACATCCGTGTACTTGAGAACCTCTGGACCACCGACCTGTGTGAGCTGAGCAGCCTTCATACCCATCCTCCTTCTTATCTGGCTTATCTGCTAACGGAGCTACCTTAGTAACCCCACCGTTTCATGTTCATCAACCTGCCAGTGCATGGGGGGGACAAACACCAACGAATCATGCCCTCGGCACTGGGCAGCATCAAGGTCGGGGGACGCTCAGCCGCTCCTTCATTACCGACTCCACAACCTCAAGGGCAGTGTCGATGTCTGTTTCATCTATGCCGTAGTGAGTCACCATCCGCACCTTGGGCCCATAGGGATGGTGGCCTCGCACTCCTCTCTCCTCTATCTGTCGCAGGAAGCTGGGGGCGTCTCCGTCGGCCAACTGGAAGATAACAATGTTGGTCTGAATCTGGGCCGGGTCCAGGATGATACCTGGAATACGGCTCAGTCCCTCTGCAAGCCGTCGAGCGTTATGGTGATCCTCCGCCAGGCGGTCCACCATCTCTTCCAGGGCCACCAGGGCCGCCGCCGCCAGAACGCCTACCTGACGCATGCCTCCTCCCAGGGTGTTGCGAGCGCGACGGGCCCCTTGAATGAACTCCTTGCTGCCAGAGATGATGGAGCCCACGGGACAGCACAACCCTTTGGAGAAACAGAACATCACCGAGTCCACGGAGCGTACCAGCTCCCGGGGCGATATTCCCAGGCACACCGCGGCGTTGAACAGGCGGGCGCCATCCAGGTGCAGCGCCGCGTTCCATCGGTGAGCTATTTGAGCGATGATGTCGATGTACTCGGGGGTGAGGACGGCGCCACTACAGCGAT
This sequence comes from Chloroflexota bacterium, assembly GCA_043816345.1. Lineage (GTDB taxonomy): Bacteria > Chloroflexota > Dehalococcoidia > Lucifugimonadales > UBA2985 > JBDRIA01. Next base: position 3,260 of record JBDRIA010000040.1, on the reverse strand, counting down.
TGTGGGTATTCTCCAGGCACACCACGGCGGTGCGAGGAAACCTGGGAGAGGAAGGGCGAATGGCCGCCTCCACCATCTCCGGGTCCAGAGTACCGTCCTCGGCATTGGGTAGCTGACGATAGACCACTCCCCCCAGAGCGGAGGCGCTGCCATACTCATAGAGGTAGACGTGAGACTGGTCCCCCACGATGATCTCGTCTCCCCGCTGACAGTGGATCAGCAAGGAGGCCAGATTGGCCATGGTGCCACTGGGGACAAAGACCGCAGCTTCCTTACCTAGTATATCGGCTACTACCTCCTGCAAACGGTTCACCGTGGGGTCATCGCCCCAGCCATCGTCGCCCAACTCGGCAGTAGCCATGGCCTGACGCATGGCCGGGGTAGGATGAGTCACGGTGTCGCTGCGCAGGTCGATCTGCTTCATGGGAACACCTCCTCTGCTGCAAGTTCATTCTAACAGCATACCTTGCCAGTTGCCAGGTAGCCCATTAGTATGGAGATGGCTTGTACGCACTACTGCCTGTATGATGTCCTTGTAATACCCGCTAGATTGTCGTTGCGAGGAGGCGACTGCCGACGAAGCAATCTGGAGGAGGGGTGCACCTCGCAGCCAGATTGCCACGGCCCTCCTTCGTCGGGCCTCGCAATGACATTCTCGGCACACTTTGGGGACACCACACCAGTGTCAGGGGGCAAGGAGCAGGAATCAATGAGTGAGGCAGAGCGTAGGGAGTGGGCGCGTCGGTGGACGGAGGGCGACTACCATGCTCGAAGCGAGCCGACGGCCCTGGTAGCTGCGTGGGCGTGGCGTCTACCCAAGGGACGCGCCTTAGACCTGGCCTGTGGGAACGGTCGTAACGCCTTCCATCTGGCAGAGTTGGGGTTCACCGTGGACGCGATGGACATCGCTCCGGCAGCCTTGAAGCTGGCTCAGGACGCCGCCCGGGAGCGTGGGCTGGCCGTTCACCCTATTCTAGCGGACCTGGATGAATACCCCCTGCCCGTCGAAACCTACGATCTGATTACCATCAGTTTCTACATGAATCGTAACCTGATTCCCAGAGTCAAAGACGCCCTGAAGCCCGGGGGCTTCGTGCTCCATGAGCAACACTACCGGACTGACCACGATGTGAACGGTCCCAGGGACCTCCAGTTCCGTCTGCGCCCCAACGAGCTACTGCACCTGTTCCTGGACTTCCGCGTGCGGTACTTCTCGGAAGTGCTAGAAGATGAGGACGGACAACTGGTCGCAGCGGAGCGACTGGTGGCCCAGAAACCGCCATCTTCTGTAGAGCCCCTGCCTGCCCGTCAGGGACATGGCTAGGATACCTGCTCTACTACAGGTTGAGTTGTGTGGGTAGTGAGCCGTAAATACTTGTAAGTGCAGGGCTATGCCCTGCCTACACGTTGGGATCGGTGAATTTCTCCCGATCCGGGTCTTCGAGCCCCGCCTTCTTGAACTCCTGGCTGTAGCGTTGGTATTCCTTTGTATATTTGCCCAGCATCTGGAGATGTCGCTCCGTGATCTGACGGCGTACCTCCGCAGGCGATCCCGTGGCAAGGGAGTAGGGGGGAACCTCCATCCGCTCCCGGACAACCGATCCGGAAGCAACCACGGAGTGATGGCGAATGGTGGTGTGGCCATTGACTGTGGCCCCGTTCCCAATGAGGCAGTGCTCTTCCACGGTGGTGGCATGACAAATCACGTGGTGGCCTATTGTAATATAGTCGCCATAGTTGCAATCGGCGTCTGAGTGAATCACGCAGTTGTCCTGAATGTTGACAAACCTGCCTATCTTTATCTTGTGCTCGTTGGCTCGGATGACGGCGCCGGGCCAGATGCTGGAGCCTTCCCCTATCTCCACATCTCCTACAACGTAGGCTGCCTCACTGACAAAGGCCGTGGGATGAATCTTTGGCGTCTTGTCTCCCAAGCTCCGTATCACTGAGTCCTCCTTGCTTGTTCTGTGCTCTTTCTCCAGGCTTCGACGTGCCGAACATGGCGCGCAACCAACTGCGCTACGCCCCGACTGCCCTATTATACGCCCCCTTCTTGCACGTCCCAAAGTAAGCGTATCCCTAGAGTCTATCTAATAGCCTCATTTTCTTGAGCGACTCTTCAACTGCCGGCGGCGTCTCCTGGTAGTAATCGGCTACTTTTCGGAGGTCCTCGGCTCTTAGATGTGCCAAATCGATGCCCTGGGCCGTATTCCTCAACATACCGACCATCAGAATAACCTCCCGAAGAGACTGATCGTTTCCGCTGTCAGCACCAGGCCCAAGCCAGGCCAGGGTCACGCTCTGGGCGCGCTCATCGGCGAAGAGACGCTGGAGAACGGCAATGCTGTAGCTCTGTAAAGTGGCCCTATCAGGGCCGTTTCGGGGATTGAGTCCTTCTGCCAGGATACCGACGACGGGGTCCTGAATGGAGTCGCTGAACTGGACTCCGAGAAACCGTGCCTGACCCACCGCGCCCCACTCCCTCAAGGCCGCGCTCACGCTGCTCTCGATCCACTGCTGATAGGCCTGGAACTCCTGGGCAGTGTTGTGGGATGGGGCTACGGCCTGGTCTCCGCTGCCAGCCGGGGACCCTAAGACGGGCAACAAAAGGGAGCCGACGAAGGCCAGGAGCATAAGGACACCGACAATCTTCAGAAGGATCGGGATGCGCAGTCCTCCAGATGATGGAGGTTCTTCATCGAGGGGGAGATTCGCCAGCTCCTCTACCTCTTCCGGGTCTGGATACTCCCAGTCCTGGTATTCCTCACCGAGGCCGGGGTGCTTTCCTATCATGGGAACACTCTTCTCTATGCGGAAGACGGAGAGATTTTCTGATTCGGCTAATGAAGCAGCGTCTATGCTGGTCGGGGCGACTGGACTTGAACCAGCGACCTCCACGTCCCGGCGCAGACAATACTACTGTCATCATCACCTACCCTGTGCAAAGGGCAGATATGGCCACACAAGTTGGCACCAAACGGACTGTTGGATATTTCCAAGTCTTCACTCCGGGCCAAGCTGGCAAACGGCACAACTCGTTGGAAACTCGGGAAACCCATTTTGTAGACTACTGCAAACATAATGACCTGGCAAGCATCGCCACCGGTCAGACGTGACGATCGCAAAGAGTATCAAAGGCTGATCGACTTTGTTGAGAGTGGTGGCGCAGATGTCATAGTGGTCCAGTTCCTCGACAGATTCGGCAGAAACCCCCGCGAAATCCTCAGACGCTATTGGAACCTCGAAGAGCGCGGAGTCGG
>JBDRIA010000039.1:0-2426 GCA_043816345.1 Chloroflexota bacterium | reverse complement strand
GGGCGACTGGAATGAATGGAGTAGAACTTCCTCACAACTTGAATTTGAGCGAGATTTCCTTCGTAAGAGTATGCAATATGAAAACAAGCTTCGGGTTCTGCGTGATAATGTTATGGCGTTATCTCCACCTAGGAAACTACTGAAAAACCCCGACTAATTAGCCTGTTGAACCCTTGTCTTCTGCTCAGCCATGCATAGTTTATCCCTGAGATGGATTCAATGAAATAGTGAAGATATTCAGGGTGCATAAGCTTGACATTATAGTGAAGATATGCTATGATTAGCGTAAGATGTTCGTTCGCAAATGGATCTGGAAGAAGGCCGATGGCGGTACGTCCACGTATCTGGGGATAGTACGCACCTATTACCAGGACGGCAAGGTGTACCAGCAGCGACTCTGTCATCTGGGGAGCCTGGACCAGCTTCTTGAAAATGGTGAGATAGACAGATTGATTGAGGGCCTGGCCCGTTTCTCGCAGAAAAGATGGGTGGTAGCTGACGAGATTGCCCCCAGTAAATCGCCGGAAGAATAGAACCACGGAGGAGAGCCATGCTTGGAAAGCGCAGCGCCCAGCACAGTCTGTTTGAGCCCCTGATGTTACCTCATCGGGTGCCCGAGGATTCCCTTTACGGCCGCATGGGACAAGTAATCGATATTTTATTCCGGGATGAGGAGTTGGGGGAGATGTACTGCCTTGATAACGGGCGCCCCAGTCTACCGCCCTCACTTATGAGTGGAGTGATGCTATTACAGTTTCACGACAATGTAAGCGATGACGAGGCAGTACAAAGGCTTCAGTTCGACCTGCGCTGGAAGGTAGCCTTGAGACTGCCTCTGGACTTTGCCGGATTTGACTCCTCTTCCTTATGTGTATTTCGGGCTCGCCTGCGTAAACATGGCAAGGAGAGACATGCCTTCGACCGCATGGTGGAAGTGGGTAGGGAGGCCGGCTTCCTTCCTCCCAGGCTTCAGGTGCTTATCGACTCCACCCACATGCTGGGGGCCGGCGCCACTGAGGACACTTACACCCTGGTACGGCATGCCATAAGGAAGTTGTTGAGGGCTATGGGTTACCATCTTCCTCAGCGGCGGAAGAAGCTGGGGAAGAAACTGGAGTGCTATCTGGAAGGGAGATACAAGCCCAAGATAGACTGGTCTGACCCCCAGGCACGTAAGGAGCATCTGCAGGAGTTGGTGGCCGACGCACATTCTATTCTTGAGCTGGCACTGGAGGAAGCTGAAGATGAGGAGGTGCGCAGCTTGGGCTGGATGCTGAGCAAGATCCTGGGGGATGACATCTCCTTTGATGAAAAGGGAGAGGCAGAGATTGCTCAGGGGGTAGCTGAGGACAGGATAATAAGCGTTACCGACCCCAAGTTGAGACACGGGCGCAAAAGCTCCGCCCAACGCTTTGACGGCCCCAAGCTGCATGTAGTGGAGGAGCCCTCAAGCGAAATGTTGCTCAACCTGGGTGTAGGCGCCGGCAACGAGTATGACGGCAAGGAGTTCCACCCCATGATTGGTGGGGTGGAGGAGCACTACGGCATGGAGGTTGCTGCCAGCATAGGGGATGGCGCCTATGGCTCCGGAGACAATCGGGCAGAGTGTGCCAAAAATGGCATAGACCTTGTCTCGCCTCTGGCTGAGACCCATGGCCGGCTGGGCAAAAGCCATTTCCATATAGACCTGGAGAAGCAACAGGTGACCTGCCCTGAGGGGCATACCACCAGTAGGTGGACATGGGCTAAAGACCCAAAGAAGCGTAAGGTGAGACGTTTTCAATTCCCTGGGGAGGTATGTCTTCATTGCCCACGGCACCAGGAGTGCGTTGGGGAGCGAAAGGGCGGGCGAAATATTACCTTACATTACCACGAGGTCCATCTTATAGCAGCCAGGGAGAGACAGAAGACAGAGTCGTTCCAGGAGACTTACCGCATTCGTAGCAAGATAGAGCGTAAAATAGCTGAGATGATAACACATGGTCTGAGGCAGGCCCGATACATAGGTCCGGAGAAAACAGAACTGCAGGCCCTTTGGACCGGGGCCGGGGTCAATCTCAAGCGCCTGTTCAAGCTGGCAAAGGGAGATGTGCGTCTCCTCCGGGGTGCACTCGATAGCCTGGTTGCCAGAACCAGCCAACCTATACCATTACGGGAGCTGTGCACTGTGCCTTAAGCCGAAAAGAGGGAAAGAGGGGGTTAAATAACATGAATTATCGGTCGTCCTTCTCTCCAATCAGCCACTATCCTCAAAAAACCGGGGCGCCATCGATCAGATCACCCCGTCTTTTGCTATATCTCTCCCGCAAAAAGGCCTTTTTCAGTGGCCTCCTAGGGAGCACACAAACTCGCATAGTCTGCAGCCAACGCATTCATTGTGCGACACTTCTATTAACTTCATAGGCTATATCTCCACAGCAGGTTCA
>JBDRIA010000038.1:0-5490 GCA_043816345.1 Chloroflexota bacterium | reverse complement strand
TACCACGTTCTTGGTGGGAGCCTCCAGCGGGGTGTATTCGGGAATACTACCTCTTGGCCCGGCAAGCGCCATAGCCTGCTGCCTGTTGCGAGCTCGTCTGGCGGCCTTCTCCTCTTCTGTGCTTGGGGCCATGATGGGAGCCCCCGACGGGCCTAACTGCCCAGGAAGTCCAACATAAGGCTTCCCTCCTATAGGTTGCGGAGCTTCTTGGCCTCCTGGTATCACAGCACCAGTAATGTCCCTACTGCCTGCAAATAAAGGCGGCCCTTGTGGGATGGTAGGTGGCAAGATATTGGCTCCAGTGGGCGTCTGGGGCGGAGAGGGCATCTGCCCTGACCTGTAGGCTTGCTCGGCCTGGGGTCCCGTCATGCCAGTAAACACATTCATGCGCTGCTCATGGGTAAGCTGAGGAGGACCCGGCATCTGGATTGATTGCACCACGTTGTCCGTCAGTGCTCTGGCGTCCATACCGGGGAACAACTGCCCCATCGCTCCCTGGAGTTTATCAACGGCCCGATACCTGGGGGCGTCCAGGGGAATTGTGCCCTGCGCCATGCCCAGCACCAGGTCGTAGTCCAAGGGGCTCTTGGCATAGTCCAGCGCCATTTGGAGCTGCTCTGCCCCACCAGGCCGCTTGGCAAAGTCGTCCAGGGCTATCGCCCTCTGAATATCCCCCGCCTGAAGGGCTGCGCTTATCATATCGTTCAGGGAAGGAGGCTGGAACGGGATATAACGGCCATCAGGGGTCTGTTGGAATATCTGCCCTGCCAGCGCTGGGTTAATGTCCTCACCCCGGATTATCCTGGTCTGGTCTGGTTCTGGGGCCTGCACCTGCCGGATGCCGAAAGTCCCATCTTCAAACGGGTAAACCTCCAGGTCTGTCCTGCCTGCTATAGCGGCTTCTGCATCCTCTTTAGTGGCATAGCCCTGGCCTTCGGGCTCTTGGGCCATTGTCCCGATGGTGAACGGCATCGCCCCCCCTGGATTCGGCACGGGCTCATACTGGCCCGTCATGCCAGCAGCGTCTATCTTGGCCTGCACATCGGCTGCCGTCTGGCCGTCCCAATGGCCTGGCTTTGTCCTTTGTTCTATCGTCCACCAGCCGGGCTTGTCAGGGTGAGGAATGGGCTTCCAGTCCCGCCCCATGTTGTTCTCCATCACATAGTCGTCAGCCAGCGTCTCGTTGGGCCATGACGGCATGAAGGCCTTATCGGTATCCTTGGACAGGTTCCACCCGCCCTCAACCTTTGGTTCCCAATGATATCCCTTCGGCGCTGTATATGGTGGTTCGCCTGTCTCCGTCTGAGCTTTGACATAATCATTGTAGACATCTAGCTGCAATTTCAGTGCCCCAGCAGGGTCATAGGTCGCAAGCTTAACCACATCGGCCCACAACGAATCAAGTTCTTTGGGCCACCAGTCGGGCTTTTCGGTGTCTACAACTCCCCCTGTGTCTGGCGGGGTAGGCGCTGAAGCCACACCCTCAAGAAAGCTCAAGCCCCTGTCTAAACCCTGGGAAATCTCCTCCAGCGTCCCGTCAAGGCCAATGTCAAGACTGGGGCCGCTCAGCCTGTAGGTTCCATCACCCATAGGGGTCATCGTCAGGCCCATCGCCTTAGCTTTTGCCTTTACCTCCGCTTCTGTCGGCATCTTTGCCCTCCGTTATCTCCTTGTAGGCGGCCGAATGGCCCCCTTGGCCTTCTCTGCTATCCTGGCCAAGTCGAGTAGTTCCCGTACGGTCTTTCCCTTGTCCTTCGATTCTGCCATCGCCTTCTCAATCTGTCGTTTGGTATACCCAGGATCGGCGTTAGGCCCGAAGAGCCTGTTGGCTGTATCACTTCGGGGAATCCTCTCCTCCCCAAAGGGCACAGGAGGCGGTTGTCCCGGCTTCAGGCCCATGTTGTCAATAGTACCCTTTACCCGCAGGACAGACTCGAACAGTGGGTTTCGCTCCGGCATCCTACAGCCTCCTGTCGAGGGCTCCCATATTCACCGGCGCTGGCTTTGCTACCCCGCTCTCCCCAAGAGGCTGCCTCAGTTGGACAGACCGTATCGGCCTACCGTCAGGGCCGACAAGCCCTTGCTCCTGGCGCTCTTCTACACTCTGGAGCAGCTTGTCAAGCCCGTGCAGTTCTGCCCTCTTCATTACTGCCCCTTCGATTACAGCTGGGTGGTTGAAGAGTTTGTCGTCTGCCAACCTACCCCGTTCCCGTTCAGGGTCTTCGTTGCCCGTGACTTCCCAGAAGGTGGTCTTGCTGGACAGTTCCCTATCATACTTCGCCATCTCAAGTTGTTCCTTCTGGAACTCCATGATGGGGTCTTTCATCTCAAACATTACCCTGACGGCGTATTTCCCCCTAACATCTTCTGGCTTTAGCGTTTGCTCTCCTACCGTGAGGGCCTCCCCATAGACCTCCACCAGCCTCAGTATCCGGCTCCCCATAGTGGACGCCACCTGGTCAACCTGCTCCTGGAGGGAGTAGAACTTCCTCTGGGATGCGTTGCTCATCATGGCGTGCTGCCCTACGGTAACTACGCCGCTCTCCTTGCTCCCCCTCACGGTCCTGGCATAAGTCCCAGCCTCAATGTCCTGCCCTGTCTCCTGGAATAGCTGGAACATCGAGGGGTGTATGTCCTGGGTGTCCAAGGTGAAGATGTCCTCTTTGCTCACTCCGCCTATGACGGTGTCATCTCCCCTCGCCAGCTTTTGCGTCAGTTCCTCCTCCGCCAGTCGGGTCCCGATAAAGGCCCATGCCTTTCCTATCGCCAGGTTTTGTGCTGAATTGAACTGCTGGGCCTGCGCTATCAGAGAGTCCCTAACGTGATGTAGAATCCCTATCGCCAGACTGGTGGTAATAGACTCTTCGGGGTCGGTCTTTTCCATGCCCCAGCCAGAAAACCCGTGCCCAAAGGGGCAGAACCCCCAGGTGTTGGGCTCAACAAATATCTCCTCCCCCTCTTTGCGGAATACCCCGTGCCAGTCCTCGTTCCAAATCTCTAAGCACTTGATGATTTCATTGGAATCTGCGTCCTTCCGCCACAGCCAGGGAAATTTCGCCTTCCCACTCTTCACCTTCTTCGTACTCAGCTTTTCCAGTTCGTCCGCATAGTAGTCCTTATACCGTAGGACTACCTTTGGCCGCTTTTCCAGTGGGTCGAGCAAGACCCTCGCCGGGTGAGGAGCACTAAGCCTTATCGGGCACCAGTCCCGCAACTTGAAGTCGTAGGCCCCTACCCTCTCTTTGAACCTGGCTTCCTTCTCCCCGTCTCTCCGCTCAGGCTCTTTGGGTTGGGACGCCAAATCAAGCCTCGGCCCTTCACCAACAAAGTAACCGTACATGGTCCCGTAACGATAGAGCATCTTCCAAGGCAGACTAGGCTCCTGAAGGCTAGCGTTCTCGAACACCGCCGTCAAAAACCTCTCGCACTTCGCCGTGCGCTCTTTCTCAGTCTCAGAGTCGTTGGAGGGCAACACCGTTATCTTGGGCTTGAACCCCAACTGAGTGTCCACCGCATGGTCGACCAGATTGGCGGCAGTGCTGGGGTATAGCTTCGGCCTCAAGGGATGATTGGGCCATATCTGGAAGGTGCGCCAGTAGAAGGTGTCGATTATCCTGAATAGAATGTGGGAACCCTGCCACTCCCTCTCGTATCGCTTTAAGATACTCTGGACTGTCTCAGAGTTCGGCCTTGCCTCAATGTCGTTTTCCATCTGCGTCTCCTACCACCTGTAGGGCATCCTGATGCCTTGCCCCGTTGAAGCACTGTATCGAGCATACTTCCGCATCTGCCACGCTATAGCATAACATATCGGTAAATCATCGTTCGCCCCCTGCGCTGCCTCTGCCCTTCCCCTATCGTTCCTGATGAAGCTCATCATTTCCCCTACTCCTCGCCGTGACCTTATCGTAGTTTGCTTGTTCCTCACCGCTTCCCGGAACTCCCCCAGCATATAGGGCCGGCTCTTGCTGTCCGTTACCCACCCTGGTTCTTTCGGGTTCGGACTGTCATGGTCATTGTAGTACAATCTCCCACTACAGGAGCACTCTTTCAACATCTCCACAACCTTGTCCACCACCACCACACTGTCCCCGTCCCTCTCTTGCCCCTCCCCTGCCCTCTCTAGCCCCATGTAGGCATGATTATACCGCTTGTGAATCTCCATTACCTCATACGCCATGTCGTTGGGGTGTAGCCTACCGTGCAGCTCCGCCACTTGCTCTCCTGTCTGCCACTCGAATACCGCCGCCGCATTGTAGCTCCCAGTTTGTCCCCAGGCTGTGTCTACACCAAGGACATACTTCAACCCCACCACCGCAGGTTTCCATACGCTTAACTGCCCCACTACCTCCATCGGCTCCTGTACCCTCTCCGCCATCAGCCACGCCAGACTGTCAACATCAAAGTAGGCCTTCGCCTTGCTGGGGGCCAGGAACTCCTCCACATTCCGGGGATTCTCCTGCTCGAATAAGTCCGCATCACTGGCTAGCTCCATAGCTTGCCTGTAGGTCTCTTCTGTACGGTTCGGCCTCTCGTAATACCCTAGGAATAACCTGTTGTCCATCTTCTGAAATATCCGCCTGAAGGCACTGTCCACCTTCTTCTTATTCGGCGTGCTCACCAGGAACATCTTGCCCCCTGTGTCTTGTATCAGGGGCAATAGGGCATTGTAGCTCTCCTCAAACTCATCGTGGAAGTCGGCCTCATCAAATAATATATCGGTCCCTGTCCAGGACCGCCCTGCCTTACTGGTCGCTGGGAACGCCTCTATCCGGCCTCCGCCGAGGAACGATAAGGTCGATACATTGTCAATCACAAGTTCTTGCCTCAGTTCGTCTGGCAGGTGTTCCCAGATGAACCTGCATTCGGCTATGACCTTCTTGGCCTCGTCCTTTCCCTGACTTATTACGGGCAGCACGGCCCCAGGCGTGAAAAGCGCCTTATGAGTGTCTCTGGCCTCAAAGTAGCTGGTTACTCCTAGCTTTCTTGCCTTCCCTACCGGCAGCACTCCCCCAGGTCGAACCCTCTGGGCCTCCTCATGCAACCTCATCAGATGAGGCCATTGTTCAAAAGCTACGATCCCCCTGCCCTGCGGCGGCGGGTCGGGTATCCTCACATAAGGCAAGAACCTCTCCAGCTTCCGCCGGGCCAGCTCGTACCGGTAGGCTTCAGGCGGTAGCGTTAGGGTCGCCATCTGTCCTCTCGTCCCTTCCTACGCACTCGCTGTAAACACACTTCTCCCACTTCCCCCCTCGGTAGTGCTCCAACAGGTCACAGTACCGTCTCTCGCAAAAACGGGTCATGCCCTCAAAAAGAGTAGTAGGAACCTGTATTTGAAAATGCCTCTCGTCTCCGTAATAAATGGCATGGCGCCCTAACCGACATAATATCGCCTCTATCGTCTGCCTCATCCATCTGTCCTCCTGGACTCTATCTCGCTCAGCTTCCCTTCTATCTCCTCTAGTTCTGCATCAGTATATCCCCGCAACC
>JBDRIA010000037.1:0-9497 GCA_043816345.1 Chloroflexota bacterium | reverse complement strand
CCCCGCAGCTTGCTGCGGGGATGAATCGCGGGGTGGGGTGGCAAGCAGCGTCTTTAGGCGCTGCAAAGCAAATTCGAGCGACGAAGGTGCGAGAATTTGCGCCAAAGATGCCCCCCAGCTTGCTGGGGGGTAGGTCACTTGCGCCCTCCGAACTCTTGAGAACATCCGGCCCGTGGAAGAGGATCGCCAGGTACCTGGGGCCCCTGCTGGGGGTCACGGTCTTCGCTTACGTGCTATACCTGGTGTTGCGGGCTCCCATATCCTGGGAGGAGCTAGGGGGACTCGGCGCGGGAACTTTGCTTCTACTGGCGGGAACGCAGCTCCTCAACGACCTTCTGGTTCCGGTGCAATGGAGGGCGCTCCACGCTCCTCTAGGGCCTGTCGGCCTTGGGACCTGCGCCAGGGTCATCCTGCCCAATCTCCACATGAACTACTTTCCGTTGCGGGGGGCTATTATCCTGGTGCGAATGTACGCCGCCCGGAGGGAAGGGATACCCCTGGCTCTCTCCAGCACCAGCCTCTTCCTCCTCTTCTCCTGGCGATGGGTGGTAGTGCTGGCCATGCTGCCTCTTCTACCCCTGGCAATACCAGGCCCAGGGTTGAAAATTGCCGCAGTGGCCCTGGCTCTTCTGGCCATTCTGGCGGCGGGCTGTCTCTTCCGTCGCAGGCTCCTTTCGGTGACGGCTCTGCTCGGCTACTGGATGCAACGCAGCCCCAGGTTAAAGGAGCTAGGAAACGGGGTTGTGGGTATGGAGGAGCGAATAGGAACCATCCTACGGAGCCGGGGTATCCTGATCCACACCGGTCTTTTCTTGGGCATGTCTCTGCTCACGGCAGTGGCTCTCTCCCTGGTGTTTCGAGGCGTGGGTGTGGGCATAGGCCCCTTTGCCATCCTCCTCGCATGGTACGCCTCCCTGTTCATGGGGTGGCTGTCTCATCTGCCCGGGGGGATCGGCGCCCAGGAGGCATCCTTTGCCTACTTAGCATCCCTGGCGGGCGCTCCCCTGGAGATGGCCATAGCGGTGGCGGTGCTGTGGCGGCTTGTGGCCACAGTGGTAGACCTGATGGTGAGCGGGGGAAGCTTTCTGGCTTTCCGACTCCATAGCTCTCTTCAGATCAAGCCTGCCGAAGAGGGAACCCCATCGAGTATGAGGTTTCGGGAAGGATGTGGACAATGATACCTTCGACGTTAGATGGCGAGCGCTTTAAGGTGAGTCTGATTGGGAGTCTACCTCCCATAAAGGGGATCAGCCCCTACTGCCATGCCCTGGCCCAGTCCTTGAAAGAGCACGTGGACCTGGAGTTCCTGGGATTTCGAAGGCTGTACCCCGATTTCCTGTATCCCGGGGGCACCCAGGTTACGGCCAAGGGCATGGCACCCCCGAGTCTTACCGGAGCCAGGTTGCGGAACAACCTGACCTACTACAACCCTCTTTCATGGCTCAGGGCAGGACTCACCCTGAGGGGAGACCTGGTACATGCCCAGTGGTGGTCTTACGTACTGGCACTTCCCTACCTGATGCTCCTCGGCCTTGCCCGGCTGCAAGGACGCACCTGCGTGCTGACGGTGCACAACGTCCGGCCCCACGAGCAGGGAACCCTGGCAAGATGGCTGAACAACCTTGTCCTCAAGATGGGACATCACTACATAGTCCACGACCTGCGTAGCCGCAGGCAGCTGGCAATACTGACTGGTATCGAGGAATCCCGTATCCACGTGGTGCCCCACGGGGTGCTGGAGCCGGCGCCCATAAGAGGAACCGGGCGAGAGGAGGCCCGGCGACGCCTGGGGTTCCTGCCCGGCTCGCGGGTGGTGCTCCACTTCGGCAACATACGCCGGTACAAGGGAGTAGATACCCTCCTTGAGGCCATGGCACTGGTGGTCAAGGAGGAGCCTCAGGCCCTCCTCGTAGTAGCGGGGCAACCCTGGGGTAGCTGGCAACCCTACGCCAGGATCATTCACGAACTGGGATTGACAGGGCATGTGGTGGAGCGCCTGGACTTCATACCGCCAGAGGAGGTGGAGGACATCTTCGCCGCCGCCGACGTGGTGGCCCTTCCCTACAGGGCTTTCGACTCTCAGAGCGGTGTAGGGGCCATGGCTCTGTCCTTTGGAAGGGCCATGGTAGTGACGGATGTCGGGGGGCTGCCTGGACTGGTGCGCTCTCCTCAGGCGGTGGTCCCGCCGGAGGACCCACAGGCCTTAGCCCAAGCGCTGCTGACAGTGCTTAAAGAAGCCCCGTGGCAACAGCGCCTTGAGGAGGAGTCTCGCATCATGGCTAAACAGTACCAGTGGGAGGACATAGCCCAGAGGACCGTGGAGGTATACCGTAGAGCGATGGAGTACAGTGGGGAAAGGGTGGCCCAGGTTCGGGGAGGTGGTGGGTAATGGCTCTGCGGGTGGGTATAGTAAGCTATGACGGCCTCATGCCCCAGGGCGGTCAGGGGGTGTACGTCTCCAATCTTGCACGCAAGCTGCCTCAGCACGGCATAGAGCCAGTGGTGTTCAGTGCCAGGGGCGATGGCAACGGACTAGGGGTACCCCTGGGCGGACTCCACCCTCTGGACTTCTCGTGGCGGGCCAACCGCGCCCTTCCCGCCCTGGTGCGGGAACATTGCATAGACCTGGTGCACGCCCAGGGAGGGCCCGGGGGAGTGATGATGCTGCGGCATCTCGAAAAACCCCTGGTCTACACCGCTCACCACCTCTACTCCCAGCAGCGCACTGCTCTAGCAGGGGCGACCTGGAAGGGAATTGCATACCGGGTGCTACAGCGGCTAGAAGCCAGGGGCTACGGGATGGCCCAGGGCATCGTCGCTGTATCCTCCACCACGGCGTCGGCCCTGGTGAAGGACTACAGTGTGCCCGACCACAGGATATGGACCGTTCCCGACGGCGTGGATATTGATACCTTCAGGCCACTGGAGGAGCTCCGGCTCCCCGGTAGCTTGCTCTACGTGGGCAGGTTGCACCGTCGCAAGGGCCTCGAGTACCTGTTAGACGCCATGCCCAGCGTTCTCCGTGAGGTGCCCGGCTCCAGGCTGTACTTGATAGGCCAGGGGAGCATGGAGAGGGAGCTTGTAGCACAGGTGCATCGGCTATCTCTGGATGAGGCCGTGACTTTCCTGGGGCGGGTCGATGACATGGAGCTGTGCCGATGGTACAACCGTGCCCAGGCCTTTGTCCTGCCATCGCTGCTGGAGGGGTTTGGAATGGTGTGCCTGGAAGCCATGGCTTGTGGTACCCCAGTGGTGGCCACGCGGGTACCGGGCATTGTAGACGCCGTGACCGACCAGGAGACAGGGCTGCTGGTGCCTCCCGGGAATGCCAGAGCCCTGGCAGAGTCCATAGTACGGCTCCTCAAAGACAGAGAGCTACGCCATGAGATGGGGCACCGCGGCATAGAGCGGGCCAGGAGACTATTTACATGGGACAGAGTAGCATCCGAGACGGCTTCCTTCTACCGCCAGCAATCTGGATAGGCTTGGGCCGCGCTGCGCTGCTGCCTCACTTGAGGGTGGTGCGCGCAGCGGCTCCCCTTGGTCTGGGGCTGCTGGCGTTTATCATGGTCTTTCCCGCGTCCAATAGCCTGCCTGTTCTGGGAGATGGCGCCCTGCACGCCAGGGTAATGCAGGAGATAGCCGAGGGCGGAAGCCTCCCGGCCGATAGCCAGGCCCCCTACCCGGTACTGTATCACCTGCTGGGGGGTATTCTGTACCAGTTCCTGGGCCTCACGGGGATCAAGCTGATATCACCCCTGGCCATAGGGCTTTCGGCCCTGGTGGCCTATCTCATTGCCAGGGAGCTAACCGGACGCGACCTGGTGTCTCTTCTGGCCATGTCCCTGGTGGCCTTCAGCCCCAAGGTAATATGGTACGGGGCACTCATATACATGGAGCCTCTGCAGGTCCTCTTCGTGCTCCTCGGTGTGTACGCCATGCTGCTCTCGCTGCGCCGTTTCGACGGGCCGGGTATTGCCCTGGTGGCGATCATGATAGCCGGTGCCGCCTTGACCAAACAGGTGGGTCTGGTTATGGCCGTGGCCGCCGGGATTTTCTTCCTGGTGAACCGCATGGGACTCCGGCGGACGGGGATCTTCGCAGCCCTGGTTGTAGCCCTCATCGTAGGCCCTTACCTGTTCATGTTCGCCAACGCCCACAGCCTGGTAAAGCCACCGGAGGTAGGTCCTCAGGAGCTGAGAGAGAGGAGCGCCGGACCACTGGGATTCCTTCTCCTGGGCGACCGCTGGCGCTACTACCCAGAGTGGGCCTGGGAGCTGGAGCAAGAGGTGGATGCTTCGGAGCTCTACTCCCGGGGTACTCAGGCCCACGAGAGCCGTCACATCTTCGGTCTCGCCCTGGGAGAATGGAACAAGTTCCTGGAGCTGCATACCCTGTTTCCATACAGCTTCTTCGGATACCGGGAGGCCCCCAGGCCCTGGCTCCTCACGGCCCTTAATATGAGCCTGGTGGCAGGATATATTTTAGCCATGGCACGGGCCGTGAGGAACCCCAGATGGCGGGCTTTGGCCCTGGTGCTCCTGGTCACTTACCCCGCCCTGGCCGTGGGCAGCGACACCCGGCGTTACTTCCTTTACGTGCCGGTGCTGCTGGCTTTTCTTCCTCTGCTCCCCTTCGCCCTGGCTCACAGCGTTGCCGAGGGCCTCTGGTGGAGGAACCGGGCCGCGCCTGTGGCGCTGGCGACGATTTTCCTGGCCTTGGGTCTCATCGTTGTGGGCCAGCTCTATCAGATGGGAGTGCAGGAAGAGAAAGTGGTCCGCAGGGCGGGCATTCTACAGGAGTACTCCCCTAGCGCCGGAGGCGTGCCATCCATAGCTGTCACCGGGGCCTGGATTCAAGACCACTCCGGGCCGGATGACGTGGTGTTCGCAACCAGCGCCTACGAGTGGGAGTACTATTCCCAACGTCCCAACCTGTGGTTTCAGGGGTTGAACTACCTTGTCTACTTCCTGCCACCGGAGCGCATCGACTACTACCTCCGGGAGGCCGGGGCCAAGTACGTGGTGATCCGGGACAACCAGATTGTGGCCGACGCGGACTGGGCCCATGTGGGGTACATACCCCAGAGCTTCTACGATAGCGTGCAGGGACTGTATCCCTTGGCCTTCACCAGCCCCCACGGCGACATAGAAGTATACCAGGTTATCTCCAAAGAAGGAGGGTATTTGAAGTGAAGAGCACCACGGAGAAGTATGGCGAGGCATACTTTGCCCAGAACAGCAACTACTCCAGGGCCTGGCTGCGAGGTAGGAAGCCTCTTCATCACTGGAGATGGCGCCGCTACCTCAGAGGACACGGTGTCTCCGGAAGAGTGTTGGACTTTGGATGCGGAGAGGGTTACTTCCTGCAAGCCCTTGAGGGCCGTTTCGAGGCGTATGGTGTGGACGTTTCCAGCTATGCCGTGGCCAGGGCCCGGGAGCGGGCGGCTGGGGCCTGGACCGGCGTCTTAGAGGGCCAAAGCGTGCCCTTTCCTCAGGGCTTCTTTGGCGCGGTGACGGCCTTCGATGTGCTAGAGCACATCTCGGATCTGGGTTCGGTGATAGCGGATCTGTACAGAGTCACAAGTGTCGGCGGCCTGCTGGTGATGACAACCCCGAACATGGACTCCTGGGGCATGGACCGCAAGGGGGGCAATTGGCATGGGTTCCGGGATGATACCCACTGCTCTCTGCTGAGTGGAGGCCAGTGGATGTCGGCGCTGGAGAGCGCAGGGTACAGGGTCGTGGACAGGTTCTACGATGGGCTTTGGGACTCTCCCTACCTGCCCCGAGTGCCCAGGGCGCTCCAGCATTTCCTCTTCAAGGTCCCGGCCACTCTGCTCTTTGGAGCGGGGGTGCGATTCCCACGGCGGTGTGGGGAGAACCTGATCCTGGTGGGTCGAAAGGAAATGGAAAGGTGAGTCTGCCGAAGCTACGGCCGGGTGAGCCTATCGCCTACGGTTCTCTAGGCATCCAGAGGCGACTGGAGGTGATTAGGCGTCGGGTGGCCCTGGAGGGGCGATCCCTGCTGGATGTGGGATGCGGGAACGGGGCCCAGACCCTGGCCTTCCTGGAGCACGTGGGCTGGTGCGAGGCCATAGACGTGGACCCGGGCCTTCTGGCCCTCTTCCAGGATAAGGTGCTGGAGGGAGGCCTCTCTCACTGCTCGCTGCACCAGATGGATGCCCAGGCGCTGGACTTTCCAGACCAGGTCTTCGACGTGATCACAGCCATCGAGGTGTTGGAGCACGTTCCGGACCATCATCGCACCCTGGACGAGATGTTCCGGGTGCTGAAACCCGGTGGGTGGCTGGCTCTTTCGGTGCCCAACCGGTGGTGGCCCCTGGAGACCCACGGTGCGGCACTGCCCCTGCTTCCCTGGAACCGGGTGCCCTTCTTCTCATGGCTGCCAAGGGCACTCCACGACCGATACGCCCACGCCCGCATCTATACCGGGGGCCAGGTCAAAGGTCTGGTGGCCGAACACGGTTTTCAGGTGAGGCACTCGGAGTACCTGATGCCCCCTCTGGACAAGCTGGGGCATCAGGGGCTGAGACGGCTGCTTAGGAGATTTCTCTTCCCTTTAGAGAAGACGCCTTTGGGTATCTTCGGTGTATCGGTGTTTGTATTTGCGCAAAGGCCCCTTGGTCAGGAGGCCCATGCTCATGATTAACCTTCGCCAGAGCTTTGGCTCATCCCTCATCCAACTGTGTGTCCTCTTTGTGCTCCTAGTCATCGCGCGGGAGGTAGTGCACCTGCCAGGCTCACGTGGGCTTCCGGCCATATCGCTGGCCTTGCCCCTTTTGTGGTTTGTGGCACAGCGGGATAGCATTGATGGCTCCCGATCTCCCTTCTCCTCGGCATCCCTTCTGCTGGCGATAGCCTTCGCCCTGGCCCTGGCCCTGCGGATGGGTATGACCGCACGGAGCGACGTGCTGCTGGGGTACGACCCAGGCATGTACAAGTACTTGATGGACACTTATATAGGGGCACTGCCGGACATAGCCGAGGCCGATTTGCCCGAGTGGCTCAGGCAGACCTATCCCCAGGGCCTGCCGACCCTTGGAGTGGTGCTGCATCTGGTGCCGGGGTTAAGTCCAGAGGAGCTTATGCGCTACCTCTTCCCCCTGCTAATGGCATCGGTGGTGTTCCCGGTGTACCTCCTGGCGCGAGAGGTCTTCGGATCCAGAGCCGCCGTCATAAGCGCCCTTCTCTACGCCGTGTCCTACACCCAACTCTCCATGTTCAGCCTCACCTATCTTAAGAACGGCGTGGCCCTTTTCCTGCTTCCATTGGCCCTCCTGGCCCTGCATCGCCGCAGCTATCCTCTTTTTGGCCTGCTCCTGGGGGGGATTGCCATATACCACCGCCCCACGCTGATGGTATTGGTCATATGCCTCGCGTTCTACATCCTGACGACCCGCCAAAGAGGGATGATAGGGGGCTTTCTAGTGGCCCTGGTGGTGGCTCTGCCCATGTTCCTCTTCCGCATCGATGTGAATTGGGAGCTGATTCGGGGTGTCCTGGATGTCTCTGCTGCCAACCTGGGCCAGCAAGAAACCACTGGAGGGGGCACCTTCTTCGATCTGGAGACCTACCGCTGGGTATCCCTGGCCTATCAGCCTTTCGCTATCGTAGGGGCTATCCACCTGGTGAGGCGGCGGCTTTGGACCCTCCCTCTGCTTCTGTTGTTGGTCTGCGCCGGGATGGTACTCCTCCAAATTGCCTTCTTTCGGCGTCACATCATCCCCTTGGACCTGGCCATGGTGCTGCTGGCCGGGGTGGGCATAGAGCGGGTTTTCCTGAGCGGGCAAGGCCGAGCACTCCTCCGAGGAGGGGTGGTGGCAGCGCTGGTTGTTGGAGCGGCCATGCCCACCTTGGAGCAGTATAGGGAGACGGCTCCTCTGCTGACCCGGGGGCAGATGGATGCGGTACAGTGGCTGGCCTCCGAGACCCCCGCCAATGCCGCGGTGGTGGTAACCAGCTACGATGCTCCCTGGGCACTGGGATGGAGTGGGAGACGGGTGATAGCCCCGGGCCTGTTCCAGTGGAACCTGCACGATAACGCCGACTGGCAGGCGTTTCTGGTGGCCGGAGACCCCCAGGAAGTCATTCAGTTTCTGGAGCCTTACGGCTCTCCCCTCTACGTTTACCACTCGGATCAGCAAGTGAACTACATGGCCTATGACAAATTCCAGGAACCCCTGTTCCGGCTGGCCTACGAGGGAGAGGGCGCTCGTATCTTTGAATACCTGGAGTACTCCCTCAAAAGCAGTACTTCTTTAGAAAGGTAGGTGAAAAGTGGACGCAGTAGAGCTATTGAGAGCTGTCCTGGGCTCGGCGGTGATACTCTTTCTTCCCGGGTTTTCCTGGAGCCTCGTGCTGCTGGCGGGACAGGAAGTAGGAGTCGTCGGTAGAGTGGCAACCTCTTTTGGGTTGTCCCTGGTGCTGGTGCCCCTGACGGTTTTCTGGCTGAACTTGACCCTGGGTTTGAAAGTGACCCCTTTGAACACCGTGCTGGTAACCTTGGCCCTGAGCGCGGCCCCCCCGGCATACCTGTGGGCCAGGATGCGACTGGCCAAGAGGGACGATAGCAGAAGCATGATTCCGTAGAATAACTTGGGAGATATGGAGGAACAAATGCGTTTATCAGTAGTGGGTACAGGACATGTAGGCTTGGTTGCAGGCGCTTGCCTGGCGGAGATGGGCAACCAGGTGCTCTGCGCCGATAATGATGAGGTGAAGATCGCCGACCTGCGTCGTGGCATTCCGCCGTTCTTCGAGCCTGGACTGGAGGACATGGTCCGCCAGAACATCGCCCGGCACCGCCTGACCTTCACCACCAGCGTGTCGGAGGCGGTGCGGGAGAGCAAGATCATCTTCATAGCTGTGGACACCCCTCCCCAGTCCGACGGGTCTGCTAATCTATCTTCGCTGATAGATGTGACCCACCAGATAGCCAAGTGCCTGAACGGCTACAGGGTTGTGGTGCAGAAGAGCACTGTCCCCATGGGCACGGGAGAGCAGATAGAGAGGATTATTAGAGAAAACGCCAACGACGCCAGTGGGGTTGACCTTGTCTCCATGCCGGAGTTCCTGAGAGAGGGAATGGCAGTACAGGACTTCCTGCATCCAGACCGCATAGTGCTAGGAGTGAAGTCTCTTCGGGCCCGTGAGCTAATGGAACAGCTTCTCAAGCCGTTGAATGCCCCGCTGGTGGTGGCCGATATCTGCACTGCCGAGCTGATAAAATACGCCTCCAATGCCTTCCTCGCGATGAAGATCTCCTATATAAACGCCGTCGCGAACATATGTGAACAGGTAGGGGCCGACGTCACCAAGGTTGCAGAGGGCATCGGGGCCGACTCCCGCATAGGGCCACGCTTCCTGGCCGCCGGGGTAGGCTATGGCGGCGGCTGCTTCCGCAAAGACGTCTCCGCCTTCATCAAGATGTCAGAGGACCTTGGGTACGACTTCGAGATGCTCAGGCAAGTGCAG
>JBDRIA010000036.1:0-28169 GCA_043816345.1 Chloroflexota bacterium | reverse complement strand
GTTTCTTCCTGGAGAGTCAGGTTCTGAGTCTGTGGATACCCTTGAAGTGTTTCTTTGAGCCTTAGCATGCTTGACGTCAGGAAGTAGGGTTTTTCACGGTACTCTTCACCCCAGATATTGTCCATTAACGCCTGGCTGGCAACCACTCTGCCTGCACTAGTGATGAGGTGATAGAAAATCTGGTATTCCGTGGGCGCTAATCTTATCGGTTCGCTATTGGCATGGACCTCACCGTGCCCAAGGCTGATGGTCAAATCACCCTGCCGGAAAATCATCTCCGCGTCTCTCAGGTAGATCATCTGGATGCGGCGAAGGATGGCATTAACTCTTGCCAAGAGCTCTTCGGGTTTGAAGGGCTTGACTATGTAGTCGTCGGCTCCCAGTTCCAATCCC
This sequence comes from Chloroflexota bacterium, assembly GCA_043816345.1. Lineage (GTDB taxonomy): Bacteria > Chloroflexota > Dehalococcoidia > Lucifugimonadales > UBA2985 > JBDRIA01. Next base: position 27,776 of record JBDRIA010000036.1, on the reverse strand, counting down.
TTGATGACATCCTCTTTGCTATCTCTCACCGTTAGCATCACAATTGGGACATTGGAAAAGCCTCTGATACGAGAGCATACCTCGAAACCGTCGATGTCCGGCAACCCTATGTCCAGAATTACAACATCGGGCTCTTCAGTTCTTGCCAGTTGCAGCCCCAGTTCACCCGTGGGAGCATTCTTTATGTTAGCATCGGACCAACGTATATCGAGACTTAAAGACACAACTTCAAATACATCTAGGTCATCTTCGATTACCAGGACATTCATGATATCCTCCGGTCATTAGAGATCGCCGCCAGACGGCGAGCATCGTCCTACTCTGTGCATCTAAGAGAGACCATACGTTAAGCAAGTAAACAATGATGTAAAGACCATGCTACTCTATGTATGAAATAGGTAATAGTGGGTAAAGATGAGAGATGGAGAAATACGTAAAGAGACTGGACATTGTGTTAAGTAACGGAAGAAGATGGTAGTTGCGCTATATTGGTGGCATAGCGCTAATCCACTTGATAACAGTCGTTGTTCGGGTTATGTCAAATCCAGGACACCCCCCTTGCCTACCGACTCACATAGCTGTAGACTAGCCAACTGATTAAACCTAGAGATGACTACTAAAGACCACGACAAAGACTTGGCCTCCCTGCAGGAGCGCATGCGCCACTCCGCCTCCCACCTCATGGCCGACGCAGTGCTCCAGCTTTTCCCAGATGCAAAGCTGGCCATAGGCCCCCCAACCGACGACGGCTTCTACTACGACTTCCAGGTCTCTCATCCCTTCACCCCGGAGGACCTGGAGGCCATTGATGCCTACATAAGAAAGACCATCGCCAGGGACCTTCCCTTCCAGAGAGAAGAGCTGAGCCGAGAGGAGGCTCAAAGCATGTTCGCTGACCAGCCCTTCAAGCTGGAGATTATCGATGCGCTACCCCCCGATGAGACCATCAGCATTTACCGCCACGGCGACTTCGTGGACTTGTGCCGAGGGCCTCACGTGGACTCCACAGGCCATATAAGCGCTTATAAGCTCTTGAATGTAGCCGGTGCTTACTGGCGCGGAGATGAACACCGGCCCATGCTCCAGCGCATCTATGGCACCGCCTTTGAGACAACGGAGGCCCTGGAGGAGCACCTGATGCGGCTTGAGGAAGCTCATCGCCGCGACCATCGCAGGCTAAGCCGAGAGCTGGACTTGCTCTCCTTCCACGAAGAGTACGGGCCCGGGTTGGTCTACTGGCACCCCAAGGGCGGCCGCGTGCGCACTATCATCGAGGACTTCTGGCGCCGGGAGCACTACCGGGCTGGGTATGAGCTGGTCTACTCCCCCCACATCGGCAAATCTACGCTTTGGGAGACCAGTGGTCACATGGACTATTATGCCGAAAGCATGTACTCCCCCATGGACGTGGATGGACAGGACTACTACGTGAAGCCCATGAACTGCCCCTTCCACATACAGATGTACAGGAGCGCCCTCAGGAGCTACCGGGAGCTGCCCATCCGGCTGGCGGAGCTGGGCACGGTGTACCGGTATGAGCGATCGGGGGTGCTGCACGGCCTGCTGCGGGTGCGCGGCTTTACTCAAGACGATGCTCACATCTTCTGCCGCCCGGACCAAGTGAGGGAGGAGGTGGGGGGGTGCGTGGACTTCATGCAGTTCTTCCTCAAATCTTTTGGGTTCCAGGATTTCCATGTGTACCTGTCTACCAGAGACAAGGAAGGCAAGTTCGCCGGCTCCCTGGAGGACTGGGATATAGCGACAGAGGTTCTGCGGAGCGTGATTCGAGACCGAGGTTTACCCTACGATGTGGACGAGGGAGGGGCCGTGTTCTATGGGCCCAAGATCGATGTCAAGATGTTGGATGCCCTGGGGCGCGAGTGGCAGTGCACTACGATCCAGTTCGACTTCAACCTGCCGGAGCGTTTCGATGTGACATATATAGGAGAAGACGGGCGTGAGCACCGGCCCTATATGGTGCACCGGGCTCTCCTGGGATCCATTGAACGGTTCTTCGGCGTCCTCATTGAGCACTACGCTGGGGCCTTCCCCACCTGGCTTGCCCCGGTCCAGGCGGTGGTCATTCCCATTGCGGACCGCCACCTGGACTATGCCCACCTGGTGGAGGGGAGCTTGAAGGAGCGAGGCATCCGAGTAGAGGTGGACGATCGCTCCGAGCGCATGAACGCAAAGATACGACACGCCCAGCTACAAAAGGTTCCCTATATGCTGGTGGTGGGGGACAAAGAGGCGGCTTCCGACGCTGTTGCCGTGCGGCTACGCGACGGCCAAGACATGGGCCTAAAGACCGTGACGGAGGCCCTGGCCCTTATCCAGGAAGCCATAGACGCCAAGACCTGAGCAACGGGCGTTAGGCTACCGGAAGGGCGTTCTCGCCGAGGGAATATCCGCAATACTGTTTTCGCAGTGTAGGAACCATGAAAGAGGTACTTGAGCGTGGGGCACCTCTGCGAGAGGGGGCGATGAACCTTACCGCGTCTTAACGACTATCCCTGAAAGCAACCAAGCCCCAGACTAGGTCTGGGACACTGTCGGCACCGGGAGCATGTCCTCCAGTATACGCTGGAGAGCCATCGAATGACTGCAAAAGTTGTGACCGGCGAAGAAGAGGCATGAGCAAGCCAGGTTTCCATCAAGATACTCTACTCGGTGATCGTTGTTCTCTCCCTTGAACTCGGCTACGAAACTGTTGAAGGTGACCCGGCTTTTCTCCTCGGCATACCTCTTGGCCTTCTCTATCTTACCGATCACGCTAGAGTACATAGATGCTCCTTTGCAGCAGTATGGATTCCACCTCAATTCTATTCCTTTGCTTTGTCGGGGTCAATGAGATTTGACTGCACCTATTGGCCCCACAGAAGCCACAATTCAATATCTGTGCTATAATTCACAATGCTTCTCCCCAAACCTGGGAGGATGCGGCCGGAGTACCTTGACATGCCAACAGTGTATGTAGCTTCAGATCAAGCGCGAGCGGGCAAGACTGCAGCATGTGTTACCCTGGCTCATCACATGGCCCAAGAGGGCAAGAAGGTAGCCCTGTTCAAACCCTTCTGCCTGCAAACTCGGGCAGGGGAGACGGATCCCGATGTCCAGATTCTCAGGCAAGCGGCCAATGTCCAGGAGGCGGAAGCCGCGCCGTGGCCAATAGCCCTGCCCCATGATGGGGACTTGCGGGAGCTTCCCGTGGACCGGGCGTTGGGCGCGTTTCGAGAGGCCACCACCGGGGCGGACATCTCTATTGTGGAGGGCTTGAGCGGCCTGAGGGACTCTCTGGGACTCGCCTCCAATCACCTAGCAGAGGCCCTGGATGCCACGGTTATGGTGGTGATAGGGTACACTCCTGACCTTGCGGTAGAGGAAGTCCTCGGTACGAAACGACTCTTCGGAGACAGACTGGCCGGGGTAATCCTCAACGGAGTGACGCGATACAAGCTGAGAGAGGTGAGGGCCAAGCTGGTCCCGAGGATAGAGGCTGAGGGGGTGAAGGTGCTGGCCGTCATACCGGACGACAGGCGTCTCCTGGGCGTCACTGTGGGCCAGTTAGCCCAGCACCTGGATGGCAAATTCCTCAACTGGGCAGAGAAGAGGGATAACTTCGTGGAGCATTTCCTCATCGGGGGCATGACCCTGGACTGGGGAGTGTGGTATTTTGAGCGATTCTCCAACAAAGCGGTCATCGTCAGAGGCGACAGGCCCGATATTCAGATGGCCGCGCTGGCGACTCCCACCAGCTGCATAGTGCTTACCGGAGGACATCCTCCCATACAGTACGTCAATTATGAGGCGATGGAAGAGGAGGTGCCTCTCATACAGGTTGAGACGGATACCCTGAGCACCGTTGCAGCCCTGGAGTCCCTTCAGGAGGAGGCTCTCTTCGACCATCCCCTGAAGCAGGAGCAGTTCCGAGAGCTTATGTCCCAGCACGGGGACTGGGAAGCTTTATACCGGTCCCTGGGACTCTAGTATGGTACCTATCCTATAGATTGTCATTGCTTCGTCGGGCCTCGCAATGACAATCGCGGCAGACTGCGAGGGCACGCCCTGCTAAGCTAAGGAGCGGGGGATGTAGTTCCCTCTTCGTGGCTGCCGACCCAGGCTTCTCCCCCCTGGAACACCTCTTTTTTCCAGATGGGGACTACCGCTTTGATTCTGTCCAGAACGTGCTGAGACGCCTCAAAGGCCTCTTTGCGATGTGGAGAGGCCAGGGCCACCACCAGGCTAATCTCTCCGATCTCCAGCTTCCCAACGCGATGGGCGATGGACATATCTTCGATGCCCCATCTCTCCCGGACCTCCTCAGCAATCTGTTGCAGCATGTTCTGCGCCATGGGTTGGTACGCTTCGTACTCCAGGTGCAGGACATCTCTGCCCTCGGAGGAGTCGCGGACCGCGCCCAGGAAGGTGACCACTGCACCGTTGCTGCTTTTGCGGACCAGGTCGGTTATCTCCTGAGGGTTCAAGGGATCAGGGGTGACATATATCATGTTTCTCCTCCGCTGACCGGTGGTATAAAGACTACTTCATCCCCTTCATGCAGGGGAGTCTCCGGGCTTACGTATTCCGAGTTTACCGCTATAAGCACTGAATCCGCAAGAGGCAGCGACGTATACGCGCCCCGAAGCTGTATCAGTAGCTCCTTCACAGTGGCTCCATCCGGCAGCTCCGTCTCGATTTGGGAGGTACCCGCTCTCTCGCGGTACAATGCGAAGAAGCGCACCGATACCCTCAAGGTAAACCCTCCATGCCATCTATTAAGTCAAGTATATATGGTGTTGGTGCATGGGGGAAAGCCTGGGGCGAAGGCTCACACTGCCAGATAGGCAGGTCTTTCGGTTATCCGAAGGATAACTCTTGTGCGCTCACCATGAGCGGGATCGATTCTTAGCTCAAATAATCGAAAGACACTGACCGGATAGGTGATGCCATTCTTGACCTTGCCATGACTTGATATAATGCCCTCATGGACTGCCTATCATTGCATCCCTGGGACGTGGGGACACAAGAGGCCATAGAAATACAGAGAAGCCTCGCCTCCAGGGTGAGTGCAGAAGACGCCTTGAAAGGGCCGCCCCGCTACGTGGCCGGTGTGGACATATCCCCACCCGATGCCCACGGCAACGCTATGGGGGCAGCCGTTCTTCTGGAGCTACCGGAGCTACGGATAGTGGAGGTCAAGGTCTGCCAGGGAAAGCCGGGCTTCCCGTATGTGCCGGGGCTGCTGTCCTTCCGGGAGTGTCCCCTGATCGTGGGCGCTCTGGAACGTCTGGTGACTACCCCGGACGTCATTTTGGCAGACGGCCAGGGTCTGGCCCATCCCAGGCGGTTTGGTCTGGCCTGTCACCTGGGGCTTCTAGCGGACACCCCCACCATCGGGTGCGCCAAGTCCATTCTCAGGGGGCGACCGCAGGGGACCCTGGCCCCTCGCGCAGGCTCCCACGTCCCTCTGATAGACAAAGGAGACGTGGTAGGTGCGGCAGTACGCACCCGGGAGTCGGTCAGTCCCATCTACGTCTCCATAGGGCACAAGGTGAGCCTGGATAGCGCCGTTGATTTGACTCTTGGCTGCTGCAAGGGGTATCGTATGCCGGAGCCCACCCGGTTGGCGCACCTGGCCGCCGCGGGTCGAATCTCTCCCAGAGAGCCACGGGAATCTCTAAGTCTTCAGCACGCGTCGAGGGACGCCGCTGTAAACGATAAGGACGGTGTGAAGTAATGCAAGAGCTTAAGGGCCGCGCCCAAGACCTGAACGAGCGTATCTCTCAGATGCTGGTGCGGCTTTGACGTCCCGGGCAAAGAAGCAGAGATAGCTCGACTGGAGGCTCAGGCAGGACGGCCTCAGTTCTGGGATGACCCCCAGGCCGCTCAGCCGGTGATGATCCATCTGGCGGAGCTGAAGGGCGTGGTAGATACCTGGAGGGCCTTGGAGTCCCGGGCATCCTCGGCCCATGACCTCCTGGCCCTGGCCCTGGAAGAGGGCGATACCTCTCTGGAGGAGTCCCTGTCCCAGGAGGTGGAGGCTCTATCCAGAGAGCTAAACGCGCGGGAGTTCCAGCTCATCCTCTCCGGCGAGTACGACACCCGCAATGCCATCCTGGCCATCCATGCCGGCGCCGGTGGAACGGAGTCCCAAGACTGGGCACAGATGCTCCTGAGGATGTACCTCCGCTGGGCGGAGCGCGAGGGCTATAGCAGTCGCATCCTGGACCTGTCGCCGGGAGACGAGGCGGGGATCAAGAGCGTGTTCGTCAACATAGAGGGCAAGTATGCCTACGGGTATCTGAAAGCCGATAGAGGCGTACACCGGCTGGTACGCCTGTCTCCATTCGATTCTGCCCACATGAGGCACACCTCTTTTGCACTGGTAGAGGTGCTGCCAGAGGCCGAGGAGAAGGGAGACATCGTCATCAACGCCGATGACCTGCGCATCGATGTCTTCAGGGCCAGTGGCCACGGCGGGCAGGCAGTGCAGAAGAACGCGACCGCGGTGCGCATAACCCATCAGCCCACGGGAATCGTGGCGAGCTGCCAGAACGAGCGCTCCCAGTTCCAGAACCGGGAGTACGCCATGAAGGTGCTGCGGGCACGCCTCATGGAGCTAGAGATGAAGCGCCGGTCGGAGGAGCGAGCCAGGCTAAAAGGTGAGCACGTATCCGCCGAGTGGGGAAGCCAGATAAGGAGCTACGTCCTCCATCCCTACAGGATGGTGAAGGATCACCGCAGCGGCTATGAGACCTCGGATACCTCCGCCGTCCTGGACGGGGACCTGAACCCCTTCCTGCAAGCATATCTGCTGTCCACGGTGGGGAAATAGGGCTGGGTGGTGAAATGAGCCACAACATATCAGGGGTCGGTTCAGCACTCGTTCTGTGCCTGTCGCTGCTGACGCTCACGGGTTGCAGCAAGGATGAGGAGTTGTCACCCGCGCTTGTACTGGAGAAGGCCGACGCCGCCACCCAAGAAGTCACTTCTTACCATTTCACTATGTCATATGCTGTTACCGCGGAGGGAGTGGAAAAGACCACTGTTGTTATAGAGGGGGAAGGGGACTACCTGGCCCTCGACCGGATGCGGGTAGAGATGAGGATGGGGATCACCCCTGACCAGAGGATTCAAGAGCAGATAACCATCGGCAACACGCGGTACACGAGGGACTCGGAATCGTCCCTGTGGAGTATGCGCGAGCTTCCGGAGGACAGGCCGTCGGCCTGGGGGTATCTGGAGGACTTCATGAACGCCTCGGCCGAGGACGTCGCCCAGCTTGATAGCGAGAACATAGATGGCGTGGAGTGCTGGCACTACAGGATAAGCATTGACCCCCTTGAGAAGCAGGTCCAGACCATGGAGGAGGAGACCGACCTGGAGATGAAGGAGAGACTTCGGGAGCTGGTTGAGATAATGCGGCAGAGGGAGATCACTCAAGAGAAGGAGCTCTGGATTGGAAAGGAAGACTACCTGGTGCGGCAGAATAGGTTCATTGCGTCTCAGAAAACGCATGAGGGCGACGACCTTGGATTCCAAGACGTTACCCTCCCAGAGGGAACCAGGTTCACAATGACTACCACTACAAAGCTATCTGGCTTCAATGAGCCGGTGGAGATCGAGGCTCCTACGGGGGTAGCAGACTAAGGATGGCCAAAAGTAGCAGGGAGGAGTGAGATGCGCCACAAGAAGCCACTTTGGGGTTTCGCGCTCGTACTATCCCTGTTGCTGCTGATGCTCACGGGTTGCAGCAAGGATGAGGCATTGCCACCCGCGCTTGTACTGGAGAAGGCCGACGCTGCCACCCAAGAAATCACGTCTTACCATTTCACTTTGTCGTTCGCCGTCGTCGCGGAGGGGATGGGAGAGATTGATGCCTCGGAAGCAGAAGGAAGCTATCTTGCCCCCGACCGCATGAGGACCAGGCAGGTGTATGATGAGGGACTGCTGGAGTCGATAATCATCGGCAACAAGATGTACACGAGGAGTTCCGAATCATCCCTGTGGAGGGTGGATGAGTTTCCGGAGGACCCGCGAGCACAGGCCTTGCGGGTCGCGGAATATCTGAAGGACTTCTTGAACGCCCCGGCCGAGGACGTAACCCAGCTTGATAGCGAGAACATAGATGGAGCGGAGTGCTGGCGCTACGAAATGACCATCGACCCTCTTGTGGGACTGCTCCAGGCTGTGGAGGATGAGACAGACCCAGAGATGAAGGCTATGCGCCAGGAGGTGGTCGAGATGATGCGGGAGAGAGGAACCACCCGGGAGATCGAGGTCTGGATTGGAAAAGAGGACTACCTGCTGAGACAGCACAGATCCACCATGGCACAGAAGTCGCTCGGGGATGACGAGTTTGGCTTCCCCAACGTCGAAATCCCCGAGGGAACCAGGTATACCATTACCGCGACCTTCAAGTTCTTCGACTTCAATGAGCCGGTGGAGATCGAGGCGCCTACGGAAACCTACTAAACCAGCGTGGATGGCGCTGGCCCCTCGGACTCCGGCACGGCCTCCCCCTTGCCAATTGCCTCCAGCACCTTGTCCATGAAGGTCTCCTCGGTCACCGCACCCAGGAACTGCACCGTCTCGTTGATGACCGTCTTTGGCACTCCCATGACGCGGTACCTCTGAGCCAGCGAGGGGAACTCCTGCACCTCCACCACGTCCGCCATGATCCTGGGGTTCTCCATCGCCATCAGGTGGGCCACCCGGGCCACCGAGGGACAGTGGGGTCAGGTGGGTGTCACGAACACCTGGATGTGGACGTCCTGGTCCACCAGCTTCAACCTCTTCCTGGTGTCCGCGCTCAGAGGGCTCCTGGGCTGCGACAGGGCAATGAGGTCTTCGATTATGGTGACGAACTCGTAGCCGGCGGGCATGCCGTAGTATTTCACGTTGCTGCTGGCCCCATCTTTAGCCATGACAATGGCCGGGATGCGCTCCACACCACTGTCCCTTGCTTTCTGGGCCTGGTTGAAGAAGTCAATGGGCTCCAGTTCAAGCATGGGTGAGAGGGACGTCAGCTCTTCTAGAATTTGCTGGGTCTGGGGGCAGGTGGGGCACTCCCTCCCCGGGATGATAAGCTGGCCCACGGTCTGGGTGAATAGCCTGAGGGTTACTTTCCTCTTCAGCTCTTTGCGAAAGCGCTCCTGCAAGGCCTGGCGGTCCTGGGGCGAGATGAGGGGCATGTTCGTTCTCCCTGCTATCTGTGGGAAAGCTCCCTCTGAATGTGCCAGAAGCGATGAAAGGCCGTGATGCAGGAGAGCACGGCGATGATACCCAGGGCCACGACTACGTGGCCTATCAGAAGGCCCACAGCCAGGACCAGCACCCTCTCCGGCCGGGTCATCACCCCTACCTTGCAGTCCACGCCCAGGCCCTCTCCCCTGGCCCGCAGGTAGCTCACCATGAAGGAGCCGATGAGGGCCAGGAATACCAGCAGTACCTCGGGGATAGAGAGAGGGCTGATGTAGAACACCACCAGTCCCAGAAAGACCACCGCCTCGGAGACGCGGTCGGCCGCGGAGTCCAGCAGAGCGCCAGCGGCGGTAGCTCTGCCCTGAAGCCGCGCCAAGGCTCCATCGGCCATGTCCAGGGCGCTGGCTAGAAGAAGAAAAAGGCCCCCAGCGACAAACTGCCCAACGCTGAGGAGATAGGCGGTAGCTCCACTGAGAATAAGCCCTATCACCGTCACCTTGTTAGGAGAGAGGCCCACTCTCCCAAACAGGCGTGCTGTCGGATCCTCCACGTAACGAGCCAAGACGTTACGGGCCTGGGTCCTGTACCTTTGCCAGGAAGGCATGGTGATCAAGGAAGAGTGGCGCTTTCCTTCTGCTCAAGAGTGTCGAAGGATGCGGGGGTGATGCTACGGCGGGCCAGCAGGAAGTTGTAGTATTCCATAATCTGGGCTGTTACCCTCTCCCAGTCATACTGTGGGGCTTTCTGCCTTCCATTGCTACCCAACTCCTCCCTAAGAGCGGCGTCCTCTACAAGGGTTTCCAGGGCCGCAGCCAGGGCCTCTTCATCCTTGGGCGGGACAAGCAAACCCTCCTGGCCGTGGGACATCACCGTTGAGTACCCCTCTATGCTTGAGGCAACAATGGGTTTGCCCGCGGCCATCGCTTCCAGCAGGACGATGCCGAAGCTCTCCTTTCCAGTGGCGGGGGAGCAGAATATGTCCGCAGCTTGGTAGTATCGTGGGAGGTCCGCGTAGGGTACGTTGCCCATCAACACAACGTCCTCAATGTTACGCTCGGCGATGAAACGATAGACCTCCTTTTCCGGGTTACCCGGGCCCACCACCAGGAGCCGCGTGTTGGGGTGGCTCCACTTGAGCTTGCTGTACGCTCCCAGAAGGTATTTCAGCCCCTTGCGCTTCTCCAGACGCCCCACAAACAGGATGTTCAGTTTATCGTCCTGGAACTCCGGGAGGGGAGGGGCTGGTGTTGCAAAGCGGTTGAACTCTATGCCGTTGGGGATAATCCTGTACTCGCCGGGGAAGTGGCGGCTGACGAAGTTCAGGGCGGGAACGGATACGGCGATTCGGCCGTCCAGCTTATCGTGCCATCTTCTCAGGAGGTACTTGCTAAACCAGTAGATGTGCCCACTTCCGTGAAAGGCATGGAAGGTGCCCACGTTTACCGACCGGGAAAGATTCAGAATGTACAGAGGTAATATGGGCGCAAGAGGCTCATGAAGATGGATGACATCGAAGCTCTCTTCTCTCAGAAGGCGTTTGATGCGGGACTCCAGCCATATGGACAGGGATATGCGGGCCGTGGAGCCGCCGGTGGGCACGGGGACCGATCTGCCCAGGCGAATGAAGTTTTTGTCCAGGGTGTTGGGCGGGCCGGAAAGGGGAGCAATAACCTTGATCTCATGCCCTGCTTTGGTGAGGTGCTGGCCTAGGTGAAAGATGTGGGCCATCACGCCACCGGGATATGCGTAATCGTAGGGGGAAACCAGGCCGATCTTCATTTAACGATCCCCAGTATTGAGGGTCTAGTAGTATCTAGCTCCCGCCCACGAACTCCTCCACCAGTCGGCGAGCTTCATCATCGGAGTATTGGACTGGAGGAGATTTCATGAAGTAGGCTGCGGGCCCTTCCAAAGTACCGCTGATGCCCCTGTCCAGGGCAAGCTTGCAGCAGCGAATGGCGTCTACCACCACTCCCGCGGAGTTGGGGCTATCCCAGACCTCCAGTTTGAGCTCCAGGTTCAAGGGCACGCCACCAAAAGCAGTCCCCTCCATGCGAATGTGGCAGAACTTGCGGTCCTCCAGCCAGGGAACATAGTCGCTGGGCCCAACGTGGATGTTCTCCGCGCCCAGATCGTACTCCAGTTGGGAGGTAACGGCGTTGGTCTTGGATATCTTTTTGGACTCCAGACGCTCCCTCTCCAGCATGTTGTAGAAATCGGTGTTGCCTCCAAAGTTGAGCTGGTATGTCCTGTCCAGTCTGATCCCTCTCTCCCTCATGAGGCGGGTCAGGACCCTGTGGATGATGGTGGCTCCCACCTGGGACTTGATGTCGTCGCCGATGATGGGCAGGTTCTTCTCCTCGAACCGTCCCTGCCAGTAGCTTTCCCTGCCGATGAACACCGGGATGCAGTTGATGAAGCCGCAGCCGGAGGCCAGCACCTGCTCCACGTACCACTTGGTGGCCTCCTCGCTTCCCACGGGCAGGTAGTTTATCACCACATGGACCTGCCTCTCCTTGAGGATGTTGACAATGTCCGCGGTGGGGCCGGGAGCTTTGACAATTATCTGGGACAGGTATTTCCCAAGACCGTCGTGGGTCATGCCCCTTTCCACGGGCACGTCCGTAAAGGGCACGTCGGCGAACTTCATGGTGTTGTTGGGCGGAGTGAAGATGGCCTGGGACAGGTCCTTGCCGACCTTGTTCTTATCGATGTCAAAGGCGGCAACGAAGTTGATGTCCGATATGTGGTAGCCTCCCAGCACAGTGTGCATCAAGCCGGGGATAAAGGCGTCCTCATCGGTCTCCCGGTACTTGTACACTCCCTGTACCAGGGAGGAGGCGCAGTTTCCCACGCCTATGATGGCTACGTTGATTTTCGACACGTTTTCACACCTCGTGCTACGGTATTTCCGCGCTTAGGCCAAGTATTGGCCCAAGGTTACCAGTTGAGAATCTTAGCAGTTTTCCCACTCCTCTACAAGCCAAGGGTAGCTAGAGCGGCACACACCCCTACCATGACATGAGCCTCTGGACAATCTCTTGAGAGGTACACCCCAAAGCTATTGCACCCGATCCAGCCGCTTGCGCTGCATCACTTCCATGACAATGCCCAGGGCCAAGGGAAGTACACCGATATATTGCCCCAAAAGGAGCCACGATAATCCCATGCCTATGACCACGCCGTTCCAGAGTCCAGACCAGCGCTGGCGCTTTATGAAGTTGCTTTCCGGCCTCTGTTCCTCCATTTGCTCCTCCTGGGTTAGCTCCACACCACTATACTCCGTATTCCCTTGGTTTGCTACAAGTTAGTGGAGAAGGGTGGTTGCTGTAGCTCATACTTTCTTCACAAGTGAATATCGCCATCGATGGCCAGTGTGGTTTGTGGGCCAATACCCCTCGGTAGCCTTGATACCGAGCCCACCCTCAGTCTGCCGACGGCGGTCCTCATTCTGCTCGTGCGAAAATCGAAGACAAAATCAAGGATGACTGACGGGCGCTAGGAGCCTGTCCGAGTAATACCCTTGGGGGGGCGATAGGGGATATGATGAGGGCGATTCTGAGCCAAGGAGACGGTGATGAGCAAGACCTTCCGCCTCTATGACCCGGAGCAGATGCCGCTGATGCCGGTGGCGCTTCAGGACTGGCTGCCCGCGGACCACCTGGCGTACTTTCTCTCCGACGTGGTGGACCACCTGGACCTGTCTGCCATCATGAGCCGATATGAGCAAGGGGAGCGAGGATATCCGCACTACCATCCTCGGATGATGGTCAAGGTGCTGGTGTACGCCTACTGCATTGGGGTGCCCTCCTCTCGGAAGATGGAGAGGCGCCTCCACGAGGATATCGCCTTCCGGGTGCAGGCGGCCAACAACACCCCGAACTTCCGCACCATCTCAGACTTTCGCAAGGGGCACCTGGAGGCACTGTCTGGCCTCTTTCTACAGGTACTGGAGCTGTGCCAGAGAGCGGGGCTGGTGAAGCTGGGGCAAGTATTGCTGGATGGGAGCCGAGGAGAAGCGCCAACGCTTGCCGTCGCGGCAACCCACGGAGGAGGATGCACACTATGATGTCCTCGTAGCTCCACTGACAGAATCGCTGAACACTTGACCCTGACATTTTCCTCGGACAACAATATAGTGTATACTAAGCGTTTTCTCGAAAGGACTACGTTTTGGCCTACCGAATGACGAGAGTGGCGAAGTGTCAAGCGCCCATTGGGAACACCTGGACGAGTGGGTACGGGTTCAAGTGCGGCGACTCATTCAGGAACTGCTGGAGGAGGAGTTGACGGAGTTTCTGGGGAGAGCACAATCGGCACCGCGCTTCCTGGTGGAGAGCAGTGCTGGCTATCGGAATGGGTCCGGCAAGCCCCGGTGCCTGACGCTCGGCACCGGCACGGTGGTGGTGCGGCGGCCGAGGGTTCGGATCCCCGAGGAGCGTTTCCAGAGCCGAGTGCTCCCGCTGTTTGCCCGGCAGATCACCAACCCGGTAGAGTCACCATTTGCCGCCCTGCGGATGAGGACGGATGCGGCGAAGCGGTACAAGCGAGTGGGCCGGTTTGCACACTTATTCATGGAACCTCCGTTTGCTCACAAGCCTGTAAAGCACGGAGGGTCCTAAGAGGGGGAGCCACAAGAATGATTGAAGTGAGATTTCATGGCAGGGGCGGACAGGGGGCGGTTACCTCAGCCGAAATGGCTGCTCTTGCCGCCATAGCGGAGGGGAAGTATGCCCAGGCCTTTCCTAGCTTCGGGCCCGAAAGAAGAGGGGCGCCTGTCCTTGCCTTCGTAAGGGTCAACGATAAGGAGCCTATCAAGAACAGGGCAGGGATCACTGAGCCTGATGTCGTAGTGGTACTTGATCCCAGCTTGCTTGGTATCGTTGATGTTGCTGCAGGGCTAAGGGACGGGGGAACACTGATAATTAATACCAGAAGGTCACCAGATGAAATCAAAAGCGATTTCGGAATGGTGCAGCGACTGGCTACGGTTGATGCCACAGCAATGGCCAAGGAGATCCTCGGCGTACCTATTACCAACACCAGTATGCTAGGTGCCCTGGTAAAGGCAACTCAAATTGTAAGGTTAGAGTCCTTAGAGGAGCCATTGCGACATCGTTTTGGGCGCCTGGCTGAGAGAAACATCAACGTTATGAAGAAGGCCTATGAAGAAACCGTAATAAAGGAAGGCGTTTACTAATGCTAGTTACTCCCGCCCTCCACTCAGGGATGCTCTCGAAGTGCTAACCGGGGGGAGTGCATGGGGAGAGAAACGTTGCTAAACGATCTCTAAAACGGGAGGTTGAGATTGTCCAGGTCGAAGGAAGAGCTAAGTTGGAAAGAATTGCCCATCGGCTGCACTGTCATCGAGCCGGGGAACGCCAGCCAATACAGGACCGGGGATTGGCGGTCACAAAGGCCAGTTTTTGATCATAGCAAGTGTATAAAATGCGGCATTTGTGAGATGTTTTGCCCCGATGCCTGCATGGGACAAGATGCCGAGGGGTATTTCGAAGCGGACCTTTATTATTGTAAGGGGTGTGGTATCTGTGCTAGGGAATGCTGGACAGGAGCGATAACCATGCTTGATGAGGAGGAATGATGCCTAAGAGGGTCGGAATGGAAGTGTCCTTTGCTGTTGCTGAAGCAGCGAAATTGGCCCGGACCGATGTTATTGCCGCTTACCCGATTACACCCCAGACCCATATTGTTGAGCATCTTGCAGAGCTGGTGGCAGACGGCGAGTTGGATGCGGAATACATCCCCGCAGAATCTGAGCACTCAGCTATGAGCGCCTGCATCGGGGCATCAGCAGTTGGGGCCAGGACTTTTACTGCCACCGCAGCCCAAGGGCTGGAGCTAATGCACGAGGTGCTCTATGTAGTATCGTCTTCAAGATTGCCTGTCGTCATGGCGGTGGCTAACCGTGCGCTGTCCGGGCCGCTCAGTGTTTGGGGAGACCACTCGGATGCCATGGCTACCCGCGACTGCGGATGGATTCAAATATTCACTGAAAATGGCCAGGAGGTCTTTGACCAGACCTTATGCGCTTTCCGTATCGCCGAGGACCCAGGGGTTTTAATTCCAACGATGGTTCATCTCGATGGGTTTCACCTTTCCCATGTGGTGGAACCATTGTTTCTGCTGGAGCAGCAGGAAGTGGACAGGTTCATCCCCGAATATCAGCGTCCTTATGCTCTGAATCCTGATAAGCCGGTCACAATGGGCGCTTTTGGCCCACCCATGATATACACCGAGGCAAAGAAAGCTCAGGATGTAGCCCTGAGGTCGGCTAAGGAGGTTATTCTTCAAGTGTGGAGAGATTTTGGAGAGCTTTCGGGACGCTACTATTCTCCGGTGGAATCTTACCAGTCAGAAGGAGCAAAAGTCTTGCTTTTGACCATGGGGAGCTATAGCGAGACAGCAACGATAGCAATAGATGAGATGAGGAAGCGGGGCAGGGAGGTCGGGCTGATAAGGCTGCGCCTCTGGAGGCCCTTCCCCTTTGAGGAGCTCCGTCAAGCAGTCAGACATGCCGATGTTCTTATCGTTCTGGATCGCTCTCTTTCCGTTGGGGGGCAAGGCGGGCCAGTCTGTTCCGAGGTCAAATCGGCCTTATATCAAGAGGAAAGAAGGCCACAGGTGAGCAGTTTCATCGGTGGTCTGGGGGGTAGAGATATGTCTCCCGAGGAATTTGAATATATCATTGATAGAGGCGAAGAGATCTCGGGGAAGAGAGGCGGCGAGGAATTTGAGATCATTGGAGTCAGGGAATAATGGAAAAATTCACCGTGTTTGCCCCCAGGCTTTTGCCAAAGAAGGAGTATTTTGCCCCCGGTCACCGGGCTTGTATCGGTTGTGGAGAGGCCTTGGCAGTGAGACAAGTTTGCAAGGCGCTGGGCAGGGATGTGATAATCGCTAATGCTACTGGATGCATCGAGATTATCTCGTCCCAGCTTCCTTATACTTCGTGGCGGGTCCCCTGGATACATTCTCTCTTTGAGAATACGGCGGCTGTGGCCTCTGGTATAGAAAGCGGGCTGAAGGTCTTGAGGAGGAAAGGAAGGTATCACAAAGAGAAGACCACTGTGGTAGCTATGGCTGGGGACGGGGGGACCAGCGATATAGGACTTCAAGCCCTATCGGGGGCACTGGAAAGAGGGCATGATTTCGTATTTGTATGCTATGACAATGAAGCCTACATGAATACAGGGATTCAACGCTCTTCAGCCACCCCTTACGGTGCTTCTACTACCAATTCGCCGGCTGGCAAGGTTAGCATTGGTCAGGGAACCTGGAAAAAGAACATGCCAGCTATTGCGGTTGCTCACGACATCCCCTACGTGGCCACCGCTTGCCCAAGCTATCCCTTCGATCTGATGGACAAGGTCAAGAAAGCGGCGGAGACCCCTGGGCCAGCCTACTTGCATATTCTATCTACCTGCCCTACTGGCTGGCGGTTTCCCTCTGACTTGACTATCAGGCTGGGGAGTTTAGCTGTGGAGACCGGGATTTTCCCTCTGTATGAAGTAGAAAATGGCCAGTACAAACTAACCTTTGATCTCCTCCAGCTTCGGCCTGTCCAGGACTATCTAAAACTACAGGGCAGGTTCAGACACCTGTCAGAGGAAGACATACAAAAGATCCAGGATAGGGTAAGTCGGGAATATGCCAAGCTTAAGAAACAAACCTGCAGCGAATCATGAAGACTGGAGTTGCCCCGCTTTAGTGGACACATTTGGGCTACGTTGTGGTGCTAAGCATAAGGCATAGGAGCTTGTCCCATAGACCTTTGATTGAGTATGGCGTCCTCAAAGCGGTTATCCTGTTCCCGCCTACGCCGCTCTATCAGTCTATATTGAACCTCGCCTGCACAACAGCCCGGCTAGTCCCACATCGTCTGGCTATCTCTTCCCACTCCTCCGCTTGTTCGGTGACGAAGCCCCTCCGGAGAAGGAACACCTGCTGATCCCATGGTCAAAAGGAAACCTTGAAGCTGTCTTGCTCACATAAGGTCTTCTTCGGTGGCTTCAATAGCCCGCTGTAGTTCGGCACCGAGCAACGGTGGTAGTCCCTCAATCTCTACCCTGAGAAAGCCTCTGACTATAGTAGCCGTAGCCTGGGCCCGGGTCAGGCCCCGAGCCATCAAATACTCCACTTCCTCTTCAGCAATCTTACCCACAGCAGCTTCATGGGACAGGTCAATGCCAGCCAGCGTGCCCTTTAGTTCTGGAATAGCGTGAATCATACCTTGCCCCTGTAGAATCAGGCCGCGACACTCTAGGTGCCCTTTGACCTCAGGAGCATTGCCTTCTATGTAACCTCTGGCGATAATGTTACCTCCCATGGTGATGGCCCGTGATATGATTTCTGTCCTTGCACCCTTGGCATTGAGGAAAGCTCGGGAACCAACATCCATCGATGACCCCGGGGCTGCTACCAGAATACTGTTGTACCTGACAACTGCGTTTTCACCCACACACCAGGTTACAGGATCCATTTGCAGCGAGCGAACCGGCTTCATAAGTACATAGTTGCTAAGAAACAGACCATTCTCTTCCACAATGGCTGCGCTGCGGGGCCGGACCGCTATCTCTGGATTCCAGTTGTGTATCATGGTGAAGGTAACCTTGGCTCCCCTCTTTATGTAGAACTCAGAAACCCCCATATGTAATCCTGGTCCCACTCTGGGGCCGGTGGTGCAACCGGTAATGATATGTAGCTCTGAGTTCTCTTCAGCAATGATGATATTGTGTACATGCTGAGCGAGCCGCGCTTTTGTCAAATAGAGACAAGCCTGCACCGGGAAAATGGTCCTATGGCCGGGCAGAGATCTAATGAAGTAACCATCGTACTGGTCCAGCTCTATGTTGGCAGTGTACTTATCGGTATCTACGGCTACTGCCTTCCACCAGTAGTCTGATAGCCAGTCATACTTTTCCAGAGCTTGACTTACTGCCATTACCTCCACACCGTCTTGCCTGATTGAGCTATGAACTGACGTGTTATCCATTTGAATATAGGTTCCTGACCTTTGGCTCGTATCATCCAAGCTGATTCCCGTCCCTAGCATTCTTTCTTTGGTCTCGGCAGGAAGCTGTGACGGGTCAGCCTGGTATGGTTGTTCCTCGGTGGATCTGACATAAGCACTCAGATCTATGTCCTCACCAAAGGCTGCTGGTTTGTCTGATGCTACTTCAGCTTTGTCTCGATAGCTCTTAGACGATTTCATTTCAGCCATCTAGCACACTCCTCAGAATACAGTTGACACACTCCTGGTAACCTTTCTCTTTGATCGTTGCCAGAATCTCGTGAGGGTCGCCCCCACAGCCTATACTGCCGTCAAGCATGATATGGCCGGTGCGGGCATTGACATAGTCCAGAATATGACCAGTATGGGTGATGATAAGACCCGTGCATCTTCGGGTACGTATTGGACAGTCCTTTTCCAGCAGCTCATTTATCAGTTCACCTATCAGGACTATATTCTCTAAGTCAACCCCAGATTCGGGCTCGTCCAGTAAGACTAACTCCGGTCTTTGAGCTAGTAGCTGCATTAGCTCTGAGCGCTTTATCTCACCTCCCGAAAACCCATAGTTTATCTCCCTATCCAGCAACTCGGTCATATTGGCTCGTTCGGCCACCTCGTCTATGCTCACTTTGGCTTCTCCGTCTCCCAGACAAGCACTGACCATATCCCGTGTCTTTATCCCTCGAACCACCGGTGGTCGCTGGAAAGATATGCCAATCCCTAGGCGGGCTCTCTCATCCAGAGATAATCCAGTTATTTCCTTGCCGTTGAAGATGATGCTACCCTTTGTTACCCGGTACCTGGGGAAACCCATTATTGCCATAAGGAGTGTGGTCTTGCCGCTGCCGTTAGGGCCAAAAAGAACGTGTGTCTCGCCGGTTCCAATATTCAAATTCACATCTTGTAGAATTTCTCTTCCATCTACGGCCACGGTTAGTTGCTCAATCTCCAGCATGTTTCCCACCTCCAGTATTCCTAGTGCTTAGTTACTTAAGCATTCTAACGTACAAGGCTCATGTCCGCCCTGCTCAAAGAAACGCTGTTAGTCCCGCTCACCCCGGGCTGCGGCTCCGGCCAGCGGAGGCGCAGTAGACGATAGTCTGCCCGCCTGCGGCGAGCCACTCTAGGACCCCGGTACGTGCCTATGCGCTGCTGAGCCACGGCCCCCACCTAGACCTGCGTTGCGTGGTAATTATAGCACTGTGGCAGGGGTGGAACCAGACTCAGGAGCGGGCCAGACACGAACTCCACACTGGGGCTTTCTGGGCTGGCCTCCTATGCCGCCGCTTGTCCTTGGCCCCAGGCGGGCCTCCCAGCCGCTTCCCTTGCCGGCGAACCCGTTCCAGGCCCGCTTTCGTGCGCCCTGAGCGCCGTTGGGCCTCCATGTGGGTCATCCAACAGCGATGGCCAGCATCAGATCCCGCAGCCTGCCGATGGCTTCCGTGTTCGCTTGGACTCTCGGCCAATTTGCCAGTTAGCAGGGCAGAGTCACAATTGTGTATCCCCCGAAGGTGCTTGTTCCAGGGAACATAGTACCTGGAGAGGTAACCTGGCAGCAGAGCGAAGAGGTAGTTACTTTCCGAATGGGCACTTTTGTCAAATGCAGGATGTGATCAAGATTGGATTGGTTGACGGCGTTCGTGAGTGACACTATCATGGCTCTCGTGAAGGATCGGACTTTGCCTGTGGCCAGGCAGTTTGATGTTGGGAATTCGGGCTCATAACACAAGACGACCAACCCCCACCTCCGCTTGACAAAGGTTAATCTTTCTGGATACCTCGCGATGCGAGGCACGGTGATCCAAGCGGGTACTTCATGCGACCTGGGGACTTCTCGTAGTTTCCTAAGTTGCGTGTGCCCCTGAAGCCGAAAGGTAGCAGCGTGCACTCGATGTGAGTACTGGCTAGAGTTGCACTCTGTTCAGCCGGTTCTGCTGGTCTAAGAGGTTCAGAAAGGGGGAACTTAGGTGCAAAAGAGAAATTCCAGGGTCTTCTACGGCTGGTGGATCGTACTGGCGGCCTTCGTGTTGATGGCCTTCAACAGCATGGCCGTCTTGTACGGCATGAGTGTGTTCTACAAGCGCCTCATCGATCACTTCGGGTGGACCAGGACCCAGCTGGCAGCGGCCATCGCGCTGTCAAGGCTGGAGGCCGGGCTCCTGGGTGGTATAGAGGGCTTCCTCGTCGACAAGCTCGGGCCAAGGCCGGTAATGCTTGTGGGCGTGGTACTTGTGTCCCTGGGCTTCATAGTGCTATCCATGATCAACTCCCTGTTCCAGTTCTATCTGGTCTTCATTGGCATGGTGGTGATGGGTCAGAGTCTCAGCACCATGATCCCAGTGGATACAACGGTGGCCAACTGGTTCATAAGGAGGCGAGGCACTGCCTTTGGCCTGATGAGGGCGTCGGTGGCCGTGGGAGCGGCCGGGGTAGTCCTTGTCGCTTGGCTCGTCGCCCAGTGCGGTTGGCGAACGGCCTTCGTGGCGTCGGGTATTGGGTTCTTTGCCGTCGGCATTCCGGCTGCCCTTGTTATGAGACGCAGGCCGGAGTACTACGGCCTGCTTCCCGATGGCGATACCAGGGAAACAAGGGGAAACCCAGAGACCGGCGTGGCCGAGGAGTCGGCGAGGCCTTTATCGCCGGGAACGGCAACGGTGGCAGAGGACGAAGAGGACATAGGGATGCCCGTGCTCAAGGCCCTGAAAAGCTGGCCCTTCTGGGCCATCTCCTTGGCATATGCCATCCGCATGGGGACAACTGCCGCTATCACCCTGCACGCCATCCCCCTGGTCGAAGACATGGGCTACTCCCGCGTGACGGCCGCGGCTGTCCTGGGATCCATGGGGACGGTCAGCATCATCGGAAGGCTGGGCGGAGGTGTTTTGAACGATATCATCGGAACAAAGCGCGTCGCCGTGGGTTGCGTGTTATCCCTCGCCGTCTCCTTCCTTATCCTCGCTCAGGCGCAAAACCTGTGGCATATCTGGCTGTTCGTGGCCATCTACGCTCCCTCCTACGGGTGCTCGGCGGCCACACTCCCCGCCATTAAGGGAGACTACTTCGGACGAAGATCCTTCGGCACAATCCTCGGCCTCTCCGGGATACTACAGACGGGCGGGTCCATGTTCGGCCCCGTATTCGCCGGATACGTTTACGACGTCACCAAGAGCTACCGTATTGCCTTCTTCATCTTTGCGGGGCTTCTCTTGATTGCAGCTGCGCTGTTCATGACGCTGGGGCGTCCCCGCTATTCCAGGGAGAAATAGGAGAGCCTACCCGGTTTTCCCACCCTTAATATCGTCTCTATCCTGTTCAACTGATGGGGTCCACCTCACCTGGACACGGACACCGTAACTACCGAGGCTTTTCGAGCCGTTGCTGCAAAGGGCGCTTGACGGACGATGTATCAAAGGATAGGGTGTGCTCAGATGGGGCTGTTGCCGAAGTGGTGTGTGGATGGAATCAGGGGCGATAGACTGAAATTCTGGTCTTTCTGGCCAACATAGGCAGGTAGCAAGTATCAGAAACCAAGAGACAGCGGCTCGGGCTGCAGCCGTCGCCGCGGGCAACAGGCGCAGCGGCTTCACCGCCCTCTTGATGTTCACCCTTCCCAAGGAAGGGTTCATCGCTGCAGCTGTTAGCTAGAGTTGAATCTGCACTTTGCGCCTGCCCACAAATCGGGTGCGCCTCAAGCCGTGTAGCTCCTCGGCCAAAGCGAAGGCACCCTCTGACCTCACCTTCCGTTCGTGGAGAAGCCACCGACCCGGGGTGCTGATAACCCTCTCCTCAGCTTCATCAATCAACTCATGGTCATAGAATCGGCTTATGGTGCGCTCCCGCCACGACGGGCTGCATTGTTCACGAAAGGAGCAACTCTTGCAGGTCCCTTTCTCTACCCGATATCCAATACGCCGGGTAGAATCCCTCCTGGTGAATGGCATCATCCGTTTCCCGTCCGGGCATAGGAACACGTCCTCATCGGGGAGATACTGGAAGTGATCCCTCCACCATACGCCTCGATGTCCCCGCTTGTGATGTCGTGAGGGTATGAAAGCCCTTATGCCAGCCTGGTGCAGATAGAGGTCCTTCCGTGGAAGGATGGCCATAGTCCCATACTTGGCGTCGGCGACCACATCCCGAGGAGGCAGATGGCTCAGCCGACGGTGGTGCCAGAGCACCTCTCCCAGAAGATGCTCATCTGCTACTGCTGCTGTGATGACCTGCCCCTTCTTCCCAGCTACCGCCATGTGGGCTTTGTCCTTCCCTGGAAGGGCTTTGTAGGCCAGATGCATGTCGAACCCCCGGCGAGATACCACCGTGGCCTCGGGGTCGGTACGACTCATCTTCAAGGGTTTCCCATATCGGCGCGACTATTCCTAGACGTAGGCTACCTAGCCTGCTAAGCTGAAAGAGAAATCTCCTCAAGCAAAGATGGTATGGGTAGTAAGGCAAACAGCAATCCAGAGGAAGAGCTCCAAGAGAAGACCCTGGAGCTGCTGGAGTTCCCACAAGTGCTGGATCTCCTGTCGGTTCATGCCCAAACCTCGCTGGCGAAGGAGCTGGCCCTGTCCTTGACGCCTGCCTACACTTACCAGGAGGTGCAGCGGCGACAGCATGAGACCACAGAGGCAGCACTGTTCCTTGTTAGGGGCAAGAATGTGGACCTCAGCATGGCCAAGGACGTGCGACAGTCCGTGGAAAGTGCTGGCCTAGGGGGCAAGCTGCCGGGGAGCGATCTGCGGGACGTGCACGACACTACCAAGGTGCTAAAAAGCGTGCGTACTATTGTAGGCTCCCAAAGAGAGTTGCCCATCCTCTCCTCTGTGGCCAAACAGATACCTGACCTGGAAGAGCTTGAGTCAGAGCTATCTGGAGCCATCGGCCGAGACGGTGAAGTGCTGGACGAGGCCTCACCCCAACTCGCAGCACTGCGCATCCAGGCTAGAGACACCTACGATCGCCTTGAGAAGTCTCTACAGAGGATAATCAGGGGGCTTCATGCCAGAGGTATACTTCAGGAATCGCTGATAACTCAGCGCCAGGGCAGGATGGTGCTGCTGGTGAAGGCAGAGATGCGTCATCATGTGCAAGGTATAGTCCACGATGTGTCCGATAGCGGCGCTACCCTATTCGTGGAACCCATGCCCACAATCTCCATCGGAAACCAATGGCATGAACTGCGTCTTGCAGCCGAACGGGAAGAAGACCGCGTCTTGCGTGCACTCTCGGAAGCGGTGGGGTCCAGGAGAGATGACCTGCTGTTAGGGGTAGACCTATTAGCGCGCATAGACCTGGCCATGGCTAAAGCTCGTTATTCGGCCTCTGTAACTGGCGTGCCTGTGGCAGTGGTGCACACCGAGACGCCCTGCCTTAGTCTCACGGAGGCCCGTCACCCCTTACTTCCCGGCGAGGTGGTTCCCAACACTATTGAGTTGGGGCACAAGTGGACCCTTATACTCATCACAGGGCCCAATGCAGGGGGCAAGACTGTGGCTCTGAAAACGGCAGGCTTGTTGGCGGTAATGGCCCAGGCTGGCCTGCACGTTCCGGCCAAAGAGGCAATTATCAATGTGTTCAATGGCTTCTACGCAGACATAGGCGACCAGCAGAGCATTCAGCGTTCCCTTTCCACCTTCAGCTCCCACGTACTTAATCTGAGCAAGATACTGGAGCGTGCCACGTCCTCGTCCCTGGTCCTGATCGATGAGCTGGGTACTAGCACGGACCCGGAGGAAGGCGCTGCCCTGGCCAAGGCCACACTCCTTGAGCTTCACCGGCGAGGCATTTCAGTAGTAGCTACTTCCCATCACCGAGATGTGGCAGCCTTTGTACAAGAGAATTCCGGCATGACCAACGCCAGCGTGGAGCTAGACCCAGAGACCCTGATACCCACCTACAGGCTTACGATGGGTCTTCCGGAAAGAAGCTACTCAATCACCATTGCCGCTAGTCTGGGGATGCCCCTAAGGGTTATCGAAGATGCCCGCTCCCTTATTTCGGAAGGCTATCGACAGACGGAGGGTTTGCTGAGGGACTTGCAGCGGGAGCGACACCAAGCAGTGGAAAGGCATAGGGAGGCGGAGGAGGAATTGATACAGGCGCAGAAGCTGCGGCTGGAGTTAGAAGAAAAGCTTGCTGACCTAGAGCAGGAAAAGGACCGTTTGATGGAAGAGGCCCGAAGCGATTTGCGGGCTAGGGTGGAGGAGATGTGGCAACGGCTACGATCTGTCGAACGCGCCTTTCAGGTGCCAGCACCGATAAATGCTACCCAGGTAGTCAAAGAGCGGAAGGAGGACGTGTCCGCCCTGAAGAGGGAGCTAAAGTCACCTTCCTGGCGAGGAGGGAAGACGCGTCGCCAATGGCTAAAGCAGTTGAAGTCAGGTGACGTGGTGCACCTGCGCGGCATTAGCCAACCCGCAGAGGTGCTATCTGGGCCAGGGGAAGACTACATGCTGGAGGTTGCGCTGGGCTCCATGAGAGCCCAGGTGCCGTTGGATGAGGTTGAACGAAAAGCAGATGCCGCCATAACTCGGCCACGGGCTACCACGGTTACCAGAGCTCCTGCCAGTAAGATGCCCGCGGAGCGTGAAATCGACCTTCGGGGGACGCGTGTGGAGAATGCTCTGGAGCAGTTGGACCGTTTCTTGGACCAGGCTGCCCTTGGTGGCCTCCAGTCGGTGCGGATAGTGCACGGGGTGGGTACCGGGGTCCTGAGGAGCGCCTTACGGGAACATCTTGCCCAGCACGTGCTGGTGCAGTCTTTCGGCGCCGAGGAAGGTAGCAACGCCAACGGCGCGACTGTAGTGGAGTTGGCCTAAGGAGGAAGTCTCTTGATTCAGGTGGACTACTCTCGCGCTGGCAGTCTGAGGTAGGTCGGAAATACCCCTCTTCTTGCATTTATTGGAGCCGAGCATGGAATATCAGGACGTATCAGCTGGCCCCCTTCGTCGCCTGGCCGACCAATGGCACGATCTAGAGAGAAGCGGCTATACTTACTGCCTACCTCCTACCCAGGCCCCACCCCGAGAGGCCACGCTACCAGAAGATATTGCCACGACGATTAAGAAGTCCGAGACTGGTGCTATTCTCTTCTGGGGCCCAGCAGAGTCACAGTTGGTGCTACCCCCATTTCCGGTAGAATCGGCTGCCACCCTTCAGGGTTGGGATATTGGCCCCCTGCGAGGTACGTTGGATCGGTCCCGGACCATCTTGGTCCTGTTATTGCGGCTAAGTGGTTTTGCCATAGGGATCTTTGATGGAGAGCGGTTGATCCGCTCCAAGACGGGTACACGGTTTGTCAAAGGACGACACCGAAAGGGGGGTAGCTCCTCAGGTCGCTTTGCCCGTCGGCGGGAGGAACAGGCTCGGGCCTTGATGGACAAGACATCCCAGCACCTGAGTGAGCACATAGAGGCTTACCCCGGTCGCATTGATCACTTTCTCCTTGGTGGCGACCGGCTCACGCTGCTGGCTTTCGAGAAGCATTGCCCTTACCTGAACCGTCTGGACCCCATTCGCCAGCATCGTATCCTGAACGTGGAGCGCCCCTCTCTGAAAGCACTCAATGCGCTTCCCCGCCTGATGTACATGAGCCGAGTCATTACTCTTAGCCCTTAGCTTGATAGTCCAAGGGGTTCCAGCGGGGTCGTCTATGCCGATACCCGTTGCTAAGGAGACAATCGGAGCGCTCTACCCCCTCCAAAAAGTAATCCTTGGTGCATAAGTCAAACAAGAGGATCAACGGCTAGTAAAAACGGACAGGCCTTGTGGCACAGAAGTCACCCCAAATTGCTTGCTGAATGGTTGGCTGGCACTGGAACGCCATGAATATACTCTTCGTTTGCACCAGCAATACATGCCGGAGCCCCGTGGCCGCGGCCCTTCTTCGTCACCACTTGGAGCATCGTGAGTCCTCGCCTGAAGAGACCGTCCGGGTCACATCGGCTGGCATAGCGGCATCGGATGGGCAAAAGGCGACCCAGGAAGCTATCGAGGTCATGGATTCCTATGGGATCGACCTCCGAGGCCACCGTGCTACGCGTCTAACTGCTGGAATTACACAAGGTGTTGACGTGATCCTTACCATGACCGAGTCCCATGCCATCGACATAGCCTTGCGCTTCGAAGCCGCCGTCGAGGGCAAAGGCCAACGTCAGCGAGCAGAAAACGCGAGTTGCTCTACCATCCGCTCAGAATGGCGCTTTGGCATTAGTTAGAGGGTGTTTTCAAAGGGATGCGCTACATTGCGAACGGTCTACCCCCTCTCTGACTCTCCCCCGTTGCACGGGGGAGAGAAATCCCTTCCCCCGCGAGCGGGGGAAGGTTAGGATGGGGGCCTTCCGTGGCTTGGGAAACACCCTCTTAGAGGCCACAGTCTATAGACCACAGTCACCAGGCCTCTAATCCCGGGGGCTGGAGAACTGCCTTACCATCTGGACAAGGTCTGTGCCCACAGTCCTGGCCTCTTCCGACGCTGACAGGCCTTGAGCACCTCCCACTCCCTGTTTGACATCACCCCTTTCCCTACCGTAGCCTATCGCTCCTCGGACCGGCACCATGCCATGAGACATGAAGTAACCGTATAGTAGGTTACGCGTCTGTCCGGCACCCACTCGCCTTACCGCCAGGACAGGCGCCGCTGGTTTCCCGTTCAGCCTTCTATCCCCAAGGAACAGGTAAGTCCGGTCCATTATGGCCTTGGCTTGGGCGCTGACGCTGCCGAAGTACACGGGAGAGCCGAATACGATAGCGTCGGCAGTTTCAAGCTGCTGGTACAGAGACTGCATATCGTCCTGGATGTGGCATACGCCCGTATTGCGACAACTGCCGCAACCATCACAACCCCCGATGTGCTTGCCAACCACCGACACCAGCTCCGTTTGAGCCCCCGCTTCCTCCGCTGAAGCCAGTGCCTCTTTGACCAGTATCTCGGTATTGCCTCCTTTGCGTGCGCTACAGACAATTCCTAGGACTTTCATGTCGCCCCCTTCCCAAGTACTGCGCTTATTACGCCGCGACTTCACAAGAGAGATGGGCCTTGACCGGTTACCCAGTGTTCCTCACAGCCTGCCAGTCCGTACCGTCCTCCTGGAAGAAAACGATCGCCGGGGGTTTTGGAACTAAACCGGGATTTCCCATCGATGCCTATGAAAATCTCGTTTGGGGACAATTTACCACTTTGCTAGACGAAGTTACAGTTGGCTCTGAGAAGGAGGCTCAGTAAGGCAAGGCCGGCGTATTTGGACGTGGCCAAACGGACGTGGGTAAGGAGGCCGCTACTTTCCAAATGGGCACCAATGGCAAGTTCAGATCTGCTCCCAGCCCCTCCTTGTGGTGCCACGCTGGCTCTGCTACACTCGGCCCCATGCGAACGTTCCTGCATTGGCCCTTCCTCCTTGCCTTGGGCGCGGCGCTGCTGGTGGCCTGCGACCAGCCTGATCCGATAGTGACCCCTGCATCGCCCACACCCACGGTGACAGCCACGCCTGTACCGACACCCACGCCTACCCCATCACCCAGGCCCGCGCCCACGCCTACACCT
>JBDRIA010000035.1:0-2447 GCA_043816345.1 Chloroflexota bacterium | reverse complement strand
TCATCAGCCGGCTCCGCAAGGAGTTGGAGCCGGACCCCATCAACCCGCGATACTTGCTCACCATTCCCGGCGTCGGCTACCAGTTCAAAGCGCCGACCGCGGCCAAGAGTTGAGAATACGGCTTTTGGTGCCCTATCCCCTTTGATTCCCCTTCCCGATGAGATTCTCTGGGATTTGTCTTTTCCTGGTACTGACTGCACTTATAATGGGCCTGAAGGTAACCTTCAACTACAATGCCTACCTGGCAATCGGGTTAATCGTGGTGGCTGGCATCTACGCCTGGAGGGTCTACCGCAAGCCAGTGCGCCTGGGTGGTTCCAGGTATTTTCGTATTTTCTGCCCACGAGAGCGGGTCCTGATTATCGTTCTCTGAAAACGAAGCGAACCGAGATGAATCCCGTTGACTCCCACTGCGGAACTTGATACAATTTTACTAAGACTATCGAAATAATCAACAATGGGCACCATGGTGAAGTGTAAGAATGGCAAGAAATTTGATTGGTAAAGAGCGGGCTCGGCTCTCGCGCTTGCGGAATCAGGTCAGACTCTGGCTACTCGTCCTGGTCCCGATAGCGGCCGGCCTGGGGATGCTTTTCCTCGGCGCTAATAGTGCGCCAAATGCTGAGATAAACGCGGTCGACCTCGATGAGAAATCCCTGATATCGCCGGTCCAGCAAATCACAAGCAGTGCCTACGGAGAACCCGGCGACGACTCCCTGCGTGTCGCCATTGCCGGTGTTCTCTCGCCCACCAAGACCCTGGAATACTACCAAGACCTTCTCAGCTACCTGGAGCAAAAGCTGGGCCGGCGAGTGACATTAGTCCTGAAACCAACCTATTCGGAGATTAATGACCTTATCCGGGGAAACCGTGTTGATGTGGCTTTTGTTTGCAGTCTGGCCTACGTCAAAGGCAAGGATGAGTTTGGCATGGAACTCCTGGTGGCTCCTCAAATTGACGGTCAGACTACATATTACTCCTATCTGATTGTGCCGTCCGCTAGCAATGCCCGCAGTCTGCAGGACCTCAGGGGTGCCAGCTTTGCTTTTACTGACCCGTTGTCCAACAGCGGTTATTTGGCGCCCGCCTACCAGGTCAGCTTGCTTGGTGCCACCCCGGCCTCCTTTTTCAGCCGGTACATTTTCACTTACAGCCATGATAACTCTGTCATGGCGGTTGCCGAAAAACTGATTGACGGTGCCGCCGTGGACAGCCTGGTATATGACCAATTGGTCAATGATAATGCTGAACTTGCCGCCAAGCTGAAGGTCATTGCCCGCTGGGGACCGTACGGGATACCTCCCGTAGTCGTCAGTCCCGCGCTGGATTCCCGCTTTCAGTGCTAGGAATACTCCTGGTTATTGTTGGTATCTACCATGCGTCCCTGGTCCGGGAACTGACAACAGGAAGGCAACTGGCCGTAGCCGCAGCAGTTGCTGCCGTCACACTCGCCTCAGGCAATCTAGCCTATGGCTTTGGCAGCGGGATTCTGCTTTATCATGGCCTCAATCTACTTCAGAAGGGATTCACCCTGCTGCCGGGACTGGCGCGTTTATTGCTGAGGATACGGGCTTTGTTTCAGCTTAAAGTTTCACGGCAAGGCCAGGTGGGGAGTGTGGTAGAAAAGACCCGAATTTAGAAAGTCCAGCTTACCTGGACGCAGACTCCGCCACTATCTCCGCAATATCCCTGACTTTCACCGATTCTTCGCTCGCCTTTGCCTTAATGCCATCCTCGAACATCTGCAGGCAGTAAGGACAAGCCGTGGCGATGACTTTTGCCCCGGTGGCCAGCGCCTGCTCCGTCCGCATATGGTTGATGCGCTCCCCCTTCTTCTGCTCCTCCAGCCACAGGTGCCCACCCCCCGCCCCGCAGCAGAACCCGCGCTCCCCGATTCTTCGGCATCTCCTTGAGTTTGATGCCCAGGCCTTTCAAGACCTGCCGCGGCGAGTCGTAAATATCATTGTACCGGCCGAGGTAGCAGGAATCGTGGTAAGTCACAACGTCCGGGATACTTGCGCTCGCCTTCAGCTTTCCCGACCTGACCAGGCCGGCAATGAACTGAGAGTGGTGCACCACCTCAAAGTTGCCGCCAAACTGCGGGTATTCGTACTTCAGGGTGTTGAAGCAATGCGGGCAACCGGTGACAATCTTCTTGATGCCGTAGTTCTTAAACAACTCGATGTTGGCTTGCGCCAGCGTCTGGAAAAGGTACTCGTTGCCGAGGCGGCGGGCGGGGTCGCCACAGCAGGCTTCCTCAGCCCCCAGAATGCCCAAGTTCACCCCACCCAGCTTCAGCACTCTGACAATCGATTGTGCTACTTTCGTGCTCCGCTCCTCCAGCGCCGAGGTGCAGCCCACCCAGAACAGCACGTCGATATTCTTATCATCCACCAGCGTCTTAACTTCCAGCCCCTTCATCCAGTCGGTGCGGGTCAGCATCGTCC